>JAISKR010000262.1 GCA_031260845.1 Bacteroidales bacterium | reverse complement strand
AGGCCGAAAACAATGGTGCGAACCGACATCATCGAACACGAGCCGGGCGAGGTGAAAGCCATCGTCAATCTCGGCAAAAGCGGGGGCGATTATTCCGAGAGGTACAACTACGCGCTGGGTGAGGCTGTGGAACCCGGCTCTACCTTCAAACTGATGAGTTACATGGCAGCCTTGGAAGACGGTTTCATTCAACTGACCGATTCATTCTACAACAAGCCGGACGGAGTGTTATATTATGGTAAAAAAGTGCATGACGACAATCGGAAGGAAACATTAGGATGGCTAAGCGTAGAAAAGGCATTTGCAGTGTCGTCTAACGTGAGCGTCACTCAAATCATTGATAAATATTATAAAAGTAAAGACAGAGAAAAAGAAAAAAAGTTTATCAACAGGCTGTATTCCATGAATTTGAACAACAAACTCAATCTGGATTTGAGCGGCGAAGGCGAGCCTAATATTAAATATCCCGATAACAAAACGTGGTCGGGCTTAACGCTTACCCAGATGGCTTACGGTTACGAGGTTTTGCTGGCGCCTATCCACACCTTGACCTTCTACAATGCGGTAGCCAACAACGGTAAAATGGTAAAGCCGCGTTTTGTAAGGGAATTGCAGCGTCATGGGGCGCGGGAAGCGCAAAAAGACGTGGAAGTCATCAAGTCGTCTATTGCATCGGCGGCTACTATCCGCAAAGTGAAGCAGATGATGGAAGCGGTGGTGACCTACGGCACCGCCAAACGCATCAAAACAGACCTGTACAAGATTGCGGGAAAGACGGGTACGGCACAAATCGCCAACGAAAAATACGGTTACACGAAGGATAAACAGCATTATGCCACGTTTGTGGGCTATTTTCCGGCTGACCGTCCCAAATATTCGTGTATCGTCACGGTATATGCGCCTACCGTGAACGGCACAGGCGGCGGGGTGGTGGCTGCGCCGGTGTTTCGCGAAATATCCGATAAAATATTTGCCGCCGACCCCGATATGAGCGACGCCCTCAAACCGGAAAAGCGAGGCATGATGGCAGATATTCCATTCTCAAAATCGGGCTCTTACTCGGATTTATTATATGTGTTGGATGAGTTAAAGATACCTGTCAAAGAAGGTATTGCAAAAACGGACTGGGTTAGCGCAACCGGCGGTGAGAAAGAGTTGCGTATGGAAAAGCGCACCATCAACAAAAAATTGGTGCCCAATGTGGTGGATATGGGCTTGAAAGACGCGCTGTTCCTGCTCGAAGAATGTGGCTTGCAAGTATCTGTTCGCGGACGGGGACGGATTGTGTCGCAATCCCTCACACCCGGCAGCGAAGTGGTGAAAAACAGGGCAATAGTGTTGCAATTGACAGTTGACAATTCAATTGACAATTGACAGTTGACAATTGACAGTTGACAATGATAGAAATCGTAATTATCCCTTTCAGTCATGATAAAGTTCGTAATTCGTAATTCGTAATTTTTAATTCGTAATTAAATGAAGACTCTTGCAGAAATCATTGAGAAAGTTTCCGTGAAAAGAATCATCGGAGACGTGCATATTCCTATCCGGTCGGTTTGTTTCGACTCGCGCAAGGCTGCGCCGGGTAGCGTTTTTGTGGCTGTGCGCGGCACTGCCGTTGACGGGCATCAGTTTATTCCCGACGTGGTGCGGCAGGGCGTGTCGGCTGTGGTGTGCGAAACTACGCCCGACGCCATCCGCACCGACGTCACTTATATCATTACGGACAATACCGCCGAGACGCTGGGCGGCGTCTGCGCCAATTTCTACGGCAATCCGTCTAAATCCCTCACTTTGGTGGGGGTGACGGGCACCAACGGCAAAACCACTACGGCTACGCTGCTGTACAGGCTGTTCCGTGCAGCGGGATACAAGGCGGGACTGATTTCTACGGTGGCGTATTATGTGAACGACGCGAAAAGCGATGCGTCGCATACCACGCCAGACCCGATTCAACTGAACGAACTGATGCAGCAGATGGTAGATGCCGGCTGCACGTACTGTTTCATGGAAGTCAGTTCGCACGCGGTGGTGCAGCGCCGCATTGCAGGTTTGCAGTTTGCGGGCGGCATTTTTTCCAACCTTACCCACGACCATCTGGATTTTCACAAGACGTTTGCCGAATACCTCAAAGCGAAAAAGGCGTTTTTCGACGCATTGCCGGATTCCGCTTTCGCATTGGTCAATAAAGACGACCGTAACGGCATGGTGATGGTGCAGAACACCCGCGCCGTCGTTAAAACTTACGCCCTGAAAAGTATGGCGGACTTTCGCTGCCGCATCATTGAGCGACACGCCGACGGAATGTTGTTGCAGATGGAAGGGCAGGAAGCATGGATGCAGTTCATCGGCGAGTTCAACGCCTACAATCTGCTGGCGGTGTATGCTGCTGCCGTGCTGTTGGGGCAGTCGCCGCAGGACATTCTTCGCATCATGAGCACATTGAAGCCTGTGGACGGGCGTTTCGAGTTTATCCGCTCTGCAAACGGCGTTACGGCGGTGGTGGACTACGCTCATACGCCCGATGCGCTGGAAAACGTGCTGCGCGCCATCCACGAGATTACGCCCGACGCCGAGAAACAGATTATCACGGTGGTAGGCTGCGGCGGCGACCGCGACAAGACCAAACGCCCCGAAATGGCAAAGATTGCGGCAGACAACAGCACGCGCGTCATTCTCACGTCCGACAATCCCCGCAGCGAAGAGCCTGACGCCATCATCGCCGATATGCTGACCGGCTTAGACGAGCGCGAACGGCGCCCCACCCTCGCCATTACTGACCGCCGCGAAGCCATCCGCACCGCCTGCATGATGGCTCGCACCGGCGACGTCATCCTGGTGGCAGGCAAAGGGCACGAGAACTACCAAATCGTCAAAGGCGTAAAATCACATTTCGACGACAGAGAAATTGTTAGGGAAAACTTTGATTCAATTACGAACTCTTTCACGACTGAAAGGAATAATTACGATTATAATCTGAAATAAATATAATATTTTCCGATTATAATCGGGAAATATGTATTTTTGCGGTAAATATTGAATGGAAAATGATTGAAAGAGCAATACAAAAAGTAATAGAACAGCGGCTTTTCAAGGGAAAGGCTATTATACTGACCGGAGCACGACAAGTAGGCAAGACAACACTGTTGGTAAACATTGCTTTACGGCAGCAGATACCTGTTCTGACTTTCAATTGCGATGAACCCGAGTCGCGTCAATTGTTGAGTAACACTAATCTTCAAAAATTACGCAGCATCATCGGAAATTACAAACTGATTGTGATTGATGAAGCACAACGTGTGGAAAATATAGGATTAACGCTGAAAATCATTATTGACGCCTTCAAAGATGTACAATTGTTGGTAACCGGTTCGTCATCCATCAATTTGTGGGATACCATTAATGAGCCGCTGACCGGAAGAAAATTGGAATATCATTTGTATCCCTTTTCATGGAAAGAATTAGCAACGAATACCAATGCGTTGATAGAACGTCAATCATTGGAAAAACGATTGATTTACGGTTCTTACCCCGATGTGGTAAACTACGTCGGAGAGGAAAAGGAGTATCTGATGAATTTGACAAACAGTTACTTATATAAAGATGTACTGAATTTTGGCGATATAAGGAAACCTGCGTTATTGGAGAATCTATTGGTTGCATTGGCTTTGCAACTGGGGGGCGAAGTGTCCTACAACGAGTTGGGACAGACTATTCGAGCAGACAGTCAAACGGTTGAACGATATATTGATTTATTGGAACAAAGTATGATAATTTTCAAAAGAAGTGCATTTTCCCGCAACATTAGAAACGAAATTAAAAAAGGGAAGAAGATTTATTTCTACGATAACGGTGTGCGAAATGCTATCATTCAGAATTTTGCACCTCTTGCGTTACGTCAGGATGTCGGCGCCTTGTGGGAAAATTATTTTGTGA
>JAISKR010000255.1 GCA_031260845.1 Bacteroidales bacterium | reverse complement strand
TTTTATCACCCTTAAAATCCATCGTCCTCGGCCGGGTTATATTCACCCCATACCGTAGCCGCATATCGCAGGGATTTGGCGCAATTTGCCAAGTATCTGCAAGAAAATGACCGATTGATCGGGGATGTAGATTTCAGATGGATCAGGCGGTGGATTGTTGCCTTGGTTGCCGGCGGTGAAACACCCCGCACCGTCAACCGGAAAATGGCAACTTTGCGTTCTTTTTATAAGTATTTGCTGAAAGAGGGTAAAGCGAGCGTCAACCCGATGGATAAGATTGTGTCGTTGAAAACCGACAAAAATCTGCCCACGTTTATCCCCACCGACAAAATGAACGAAGTGCTGGATGAGCCGGTGGATTTGTCCGATTTTGCTGCTGTGCGCGAAAAAACTGTCATTGATATGTTTTATCTGACCGGTATGCGATTGTCTGAGTTGATCAACCTCAAAGAAAGCGACGTGGATACGGTCGGAATGACTGTCAAAGTGTTGGGAAAAAGGAATAAGGAACGAATCATCCCCTTGTTGCCTGAATTTAACAGCCCTTTGAAGAACTACCTGTCGCTGAAAAAGACGGCGCATCCTTCAAGTGAATGGTTGTTCGTGTTGGATTCCGGCAAACAGTTGTATGCCGGATGGGTACAACGGCTCACCCGCAAGGTGTTGGGCACGGTAACCACCCAGAAAAAACGCAGTCCGCACGTGTTGCGGCACAGTTTTGCCACCAATACGCTGGACAACGGCGCCGACCTGAACGCTATTAAAGATATGCTCGGTCATGCCAGTCTGGCAGCCACGCAAGTCTATACGCACAACAGTTTGAGTAGAATTAAAAAAATATATAAACAAGCCCACCCGCGGGCATAAAAATCAAAAACTATGGACATAAAAATTAATTCAGTACACTTTGACGCCGATCAAAAATTGACGGAGCGTATCAACAAAAAACTCACTAAGTTAGGGTTGTTTTTCGATGGAATTATTGGTGCAGAGGTTTTTTTGCGCTTGGAAAAAGTCCAGAGTGATGACAATAAAGTCGTTGAAATCAAATTAGCCATTCCGGGCAGTGATTTATTCGTAAAAAAAACTTCCTCTACCTTTGAGGACGCTTTCAACAAAGGGATTGATTCCCTTACAAGGCAAGTGACCAAACACAAGGAAAAGGTCAGAAACCAGTAGATTCGTCGGGAAGGCTATTCGACCATCACTTTCAGTCCGTGTGGTACGATGCTTATATTTAATACTTTATCCATTTCGAAAGGGTCGCCGTCCAAATGGACTTTGTCTGCTTTTGTCCTTTCGATAACGATTTCCTGCCCTTTATATGCACGGTAATACGGGCTTCGGTGGATGGTTTTGCTGATGAGCCGCACCGCTAACGTGCCTGCCAGCACCTTGGGGAAGGGCAACAGGATGCAAATGTTCAATTCGCCGTCGGAAATATCTGCCAACGGCGATATGTAGCCGTTGTTGCCGTATTGCGAGGCATTGGCGACTGTCACTAACATGGCTTTTGTTTCGACAGATTTGCCGTTGATGCTCAGGCGGTAAAATTGCGAATGATACAGGATAAATTCCCGTGCGATGATGGAAACGTATTTTTTCAACCCGCGCCGATGGGAATGTGCAAACAAATCGCTCACGTGAGCGTCAAAACCGGTGCCTAAGGTGCAGAAAAAGGGCTGTCCGTTGACTAATCCGTAATCCATCTCTTTGACATGGGCGGCATTGATGGTTTTCAGTGCATTGTGCAGATGCAGGGGAATATGCAGATGCCGTGCCAAACCATTGCCCGAACCGGAAGGAATAATTCCCAAAGCGGTGTTGCTGTCGCGCAAAGCCGCTGCAATCTCGTTGACTGTGCCATCGCCGCCTACCGCCACCACAAAGGGCGTTCCTTTTTCCACTTCACGGCGAGCCAATTCATGCGCGTGTCCTTGTCGCTCGGTAAACACAAACTGCGGTTCAAAACGCGCTGCATCCAACCCGCCGCGGATGATGTCGGGCAAGGTATCCTTTTTTCTTGTTCCCGAAATGGGATTGATGATAAAACAGATTTTCATGTCAACCTATTTTCAATTTTCCTACCGCAGTCACCACATTTTCAGCCAAATTCATGAACGCCTGTGCCACTGCCGAATCTTCATTGGCGACAATCGGGCGTCCGTTGTCACTGCTTTCGCCGATGCTCTGCACAAGCGGAATCTGAGCCAGCAGCGGCAGATTTTCGCGCTCTGCCAATTGCTTGCAGCCTTCCTTTCCGAACAGGTAATAGCGGCTTTGCGGCAGTTCGGCAGGGGTAAACCACGCCATATTTTCCACCAATCCGAGTACAGGCACGTTCACTTTTTCGTTGCGAAACATATTGACGCCCTTTACCACGTCCGCCAGCGCCACCTGTTGCGGGGTGCTGACAATCACTGCACCCGTCAGCGGCAGTTCCTGCACAATGGTGAGATGCACGTCGCCGGTACCGGGGGGAAGGTCTATCAGCAAAAAATCGGGATTGCCCCATTCTGCCTGATAGAGCAATTGTTTGAGCGCACTCGTTGCCATCGGTCCTCGCCAGATGACGGCATCGTTCGCAGGCACAAAAAAACCGATGGATAGAATCCTGACGCCATACCGTTCTACGGGAATAATCCGCTCTTCGCCCTGTTCGGTTCTTGCTTCGGGCGTTATGCCTTCCACACCGAGCATTTTAGGCACGGAAGGACCATAAATATCGGCGTCCAACAGTCCAACGCTATACCCCATCCGCGACAGGGCAACAGCAAGGTTCACCGCAACGGTGGATTTCCCGACGCCACCCTTGCCCGACGCCACAGCGATAATGTGTTTCGCTTGAAGCGTCTGCTTTTTGGCTGCTTTTGGGGCAGACGGCTCAGGCAAAGTGCGGATTTGAACGGTCACCTCAGGATGAACATAGTAGCGCAAAGCCTTTTCACAGGCGCCGACAATGGAATTTTTCACAGGGTCTTGCGCTTTCGCGAAAACAAGCGTAAAAGCGACTGCCAGCCCGTCAATTCGCATATCCTGCACCATACCCAAAGACACCACGTCTTTGCCGGCGGAAGGGTGTACCACGTGCTTCAAAGCGCCTGTAACTTCATCAACAGTAATATTCATATCTTCTTTTTTGCGAATGCAAATGTACGGATTTATCCTGAATTGCAAAGAAAGTTTTACTCTACGGTCAATTGTTTACCTTTTGGATATTTTACCTTGTATCGCAACTCTATTTCGCTTTTTTCGGTGGGTGGCAAGGCTAATTTCCATTTCACCTCGCCGGTTTCTTTGTTCAATGTACCACCCGACAGTGTTTCCGGATTCACCTCTATTTCCTGCATGGTCGAAACCGGAATCTGGTCGAACAGCAACA
>JAISKR010000246.1 GCA_031260845.1 Bacteroidales bacterium | reverse complement strand
GCTCATCAATGGCGGACAAAATCTTAGTGTTTTGTAACGTTACTTTGCCATTTATGCTTTCAAGTATCAAATTAGGATTACTCATTTTTTGAAATTCAAAAATTAAGGTTTTTACTTTTCAAAAGACAGCAAAAACCGTGCCAAATATTTCCGTATTTTGTTGATTTTCTTGCAAAGATGAAAATTTAACATTCATTATTTGGTGCCGGCTTCTTCGGCTTGTTCAGTAGCGTATTTCCGGTACTGGGTCGGAGTCATGCCAAGGTGCTTTTTGCAAAAAACGGTAAAATGACTGGGTGCCGAAAACCCAAACTCATCAATAATCTGACAGAACGGAATGCTCTGCTTGGAAAGCATTTTCGTAACAGCCTGCAATCTTTGGTCTTGCAGCCATGCCAAGGGTTGTTCGTTGAAAGTTGCCTTGAACTGCCGCAAGAACGAGGTCATGGAACAGTTACAGATGACAGCCAATTCTTTCACCGAACCAATCTTCCTGTAATTATCCAATACGGCTTTTTTGAAGTCAAAATTGTTGCAGATGACGGGCGTAAAAAAAGCGGCTAATGCCTCTTTGGTATAAAAAAACCGGAAAATGAAAAACAGTTCCTTTTGTTTTACTTCGTGCAAATACTTGCAATTGGCGCCGCTGCCAAGATAAAAAACCAGCGAGGTCAGGAAGGTTTCCAGCATCGGATTGGGTTTCAATGTCGGCGTTTTCGTCTGTTCAGAATCAACGTAAGACAATAATTTATCCATCGAAAAAGCAGCACAAAGGTCGATTGTTTGCTCAAAATAATTGACAATTATATCAATGTCTGTAACAGCCGTGACCTTGTACTGTTCATGAAGTTTCAAAAAACTGATTTCTTCTTTCGTAACGGCATATTCAATAGAATCGACACGAAGCGTTGCTTCCCCTGCCAATACAAATAATATCCTGTTGAACTTGTTATCGGGCAGTATCATATCTTGTCCCTTGGCAAGTTGGAAATATTTGAATCCGTTTTTGTATGCCGCAGCAAAATTACAACACGAAACGTGTTCGTCAACATAAAGTAAACTCATGGTATCAACTTTTTTCTCTTTTACGTATTTTGTTGCCAAAAGGTTATATTTTAATTGACAGAATAGGTGTAAAGGACAAATGTGATGCTGTTTTGACATTGGCTAAATCCCGCCAAACGCCACTCCCAGATTATCGGGTACCATGTCCGGTTGTTCGGGATAAAGAATCACGCTGTTGGTGTGGCTGAAATAGCGCGTGATGACTCGCGGCATGAGTGCTGTTTTGCGGCTGTAAGAAACACTGTTGTGGCGGGCTGAAATCACCACAAGCAGGTCGTTGCCGGTCAGTTCGCCGGATAATTCGTCCATGTCGGGGAAATCATCCAGCATCCGGTAATTTTTCACGCTGAGCGATGCTGCTTCTTTGGTGTGCGAAATGCTGGAAAGCGTATGTGCATCGCCGATGAAAAGCATTTCAGCCGAGTAACTGCGCCATATTCTTTGCAGGATAGTCAACCACGCATGGAAACCTACTTCATGAGCGGCGTGTTGGGGAACAAGGACATAAATTTTTCGGAAATGCAACTGTTGAAGGAGGATGCGCGTTATCACAATGGTTTGTTTGCAGTTTTTCAACAGGTTATCCATAATAGCGCCGAAGAAATACTGGGCGGTTCCCGATTGTCCGCTCCATCCCATCACAATGTGGGTGGCTTGCAATTCCACCGTTGCGCGGATGATGCCTTCCGAAATATTACTGTCTATCCGTATGGCAGGGTAAAAGGGCACGGCGGCGGCGCGGGCTTTGGTTTTGATGTACTCAATGAGGCTTTTGTCCTTCAATGGCGATTGTTCCACTTGCGCGGTGGTGGTGGAGATGGTCAGCGGATGAATCATCGTTTCTTCGTGCGGTCGATGGATGAGCAGCGCGAAATCAAAGAGTTGGCGCACGTTGTCGGGGTTGGAGAGCAACGCCACTATCTTGTCCGATTTGCTGTCGTGCGACTCCTGTTCCTGTTGTTGCAACGCCACTTTTCGCCCCGCCCTGTCGGTGAAATAGGTGCTGAACAGGCAGGTGAAAATGATAACCACCACCGTGGCGTTGAGAATAGTGGTATCCAAGATATTCATGTTGTAGCCCACCAATACGACCGCGATGGTGGCAGCGGCACGCGAACTGCTCAAGCCGAACAGAAGGGTTCTTTCGGCGTTGGTGTAGCGGTAAATCGCTTGGGTAGCCAAAGCGGCGAGATATTTACTCAGGATAGCCGCCGTAGTCAACGCCGCAGCAAGTATCAATGTGCCCGCGCCCTGAAAAAACACTTTCAAATCCACCAACATACCGATATGAATCATGAAAAACGGGATAAACAGCGAATTGCCGATAAATACGGTACGGTTCATCAGCAATGACTGGTGTGGAATGACGCGGTTCAGCGCCAATCCACAGAGGAAAGCGCCTACGATGGCTTCTATTCCGGCAAGATTGGCTAAAAAGCCGGATATGAACAACGAACAAAGCACAAAAATATACTGTGCGGCGTCGTCGCTTTGAAAATGAGCGAAATACCAGCGGCTCAACTTTGGAACTCCCCAGAGCATGAGGAAGGTGAAACCGGCAAGTCGGGAAATGGTTGTTACCCAGAACCATACATCCAATGCTCCGTCATAAGCGGTGGTGATGACGGTAAGAAACAGCAACACAGCCAAATCTGTGATAATCGTGCCGCCGATGCTCACCACCACCGGCTCTGTCTTGGTAATGCGCAGCCTTGCAGCAATAGGATACGACACCAAGGTGTGGGATGAGAACATACAGGCAATCAAAAGCGCTACCACGTGGCTATAACCAAGTCCCAAAGTGATGAAAAAGCCGGTGCAAAAAGGAATAGTAAAAGTGAAAATGCCAAACCAGACGCTTTTGAACTTGTTTTTGCGGAAACTGTAAATGTCTATTTCCAGCGTCATCAGGAACATCAGGTAGAGCAATCCGGCAGTGGACAGGAGTTCCAAGCCCGATTTTTCGCCAATCAGGTGAAATCCTTTGGGCCCAATGGCAATACCTGCCAGAATCAGCCCGAAAATAGAGGGCATACCTATCTTTTTGCAGACGGGAGGCACCACCAACATGATACACAGACACAGCGCCAGTATCACCACAGGATTTTCGATAGGGAAAGAAAATGTCATGCTAAAGACTCATATATTCATCATGCCAAAGATAAGGATTATTTTTCATAATAAAAAATATATTTTTTCGGCTCTATAATATAATGTATAAAAACCGCCTTATCTTGGCGCCACTTTTTCAAAAAAACCAGTTTAGTAGCCAATAAATAGTTCTCTTCTTCCCAAACCTTATTACCTTATTTTCGAGGTATATTAGCAATAAGGTAATAAGGTTACTATGAGATGATTATGCATATTCTACTAAGGTACTGTGTTAAAATCCAAATCCAAATTCAATTACGAATTAGACTCATAATGCAATCAAAATTTAAAGCCATTTTTTCAACAGTTGAAAAAAAATTTTAATACCTTGCTTTGTGTATGAGATGGTTATGATAATATTAACAAGTTTAGTTGATAAGTTCTTTCAATAAACAGTTCTA
>JAISKR010000062.1 GCA_031260845.1 Bacteroidales bacterium | reverse complement strand
ATCGAATGAACTTTATGGTGAATGTTATATTTTGAGTTCTTCTAAAAACGACAAAGGATATGATTTAATTGTAACAAATATGGAGGGAAATCCTGGTACAGGAAAGAAAAAAGGACAAATAGCCGCATTTGACTTTGCCTATATTCAATTTGCCGATCATTTGGATATTAATTGCTTGCACTTTGTTATGCATGATCAACTTGAAAATATAGCTGATAATCAACTCAACACCCTTGTTGAAGTCGCAAATTGTATAAACGGTCAGTACATAGTTCCTATTTTGAGAGACAAAATTCCCCCCAATATAGATGTCAGCCTATATGAAGTATTATCTCTGTCGCAAGAAGATAAACTCTTTAAGATATAAGAAATATTTTTCATGTCAATAAATATTTCGAAAAATAGCAATATTCCGTAATATTTTGTCGAAATTATGTAATGTTTGGCAGGTGTAAATCCACTACTTTTGTACGTCAATTTTCACCATTGAATTTTATTTTTTAAAACTTGATATCTTATGCAAATCGTTCGTAAAAATATTCTCTCTGAAAGCCTGTTAATTACATGCTTTGGCACGATTTTTGTAAAGCGAGAAAGAAAGAGTACCTCCTGTAATTTTCTCTTAAAAAATAAAAAAAGAAGCGCCCGCTCGCGCGAACATTTAATTAAACAAATAATTAAACAAAGTTTTACTGCGGCTTGCAGGAACTCATCAACTGTTGTGGCAATTCCCCTGCAATGTGCAGGAACAGTTCCACCGCCGGTTGACGGCGTCGTGCAACGTGCAGGAACGTTTCTACCGTCGGTTGATGTCTCCCTGCAAGTTGCAGGAACAAATCTACCGTTGGTTGACGGCGTCATGCGAAATGCGGGGGCATTTCTACCGTTGGTTGATGACTCCCTGCGGCTTGCAGGACAGTCTGCGTGCGTCGCGGGCAGTCATTTTGCATTTTCCAAACCCTTATTAATATTTAAAAGCTATGAAAAAGTTTGTTAAACGAATCAACTTGAAGTATTTCCGGAACAAGACTCATTTTGAGTTTATGTCCGAAGTGTATGCGGCGCTTTCGTCAGCCGGTCTTGCGCTGACGAAAATCGTCGAAAAGATTGCGCATCTTGCTCAACTGCTGGCTGAGGAGGATATTGCCGTGGTGCAGGTGCGCAAATATGAAACGACCGACGAGATTGCGTTGTTGGACGGCGATCGCGACAACGTTTTCCGTGGGACTGTCAATTTGCTGAAAGGCGCTCTCCGGCATTTTGACCCGCTCGTCAGTGAAGCAGCCGGACGTCTGAAAATCATTTTCGATACCTACGGCGACATCACCCGCCTGACCTACGATGAGGAAACGGCTGCGATTGACAACCTGCTACAGGAATTGGACGCCCGTCCGGCGGATGTCGGCGTTACCGGCATTGCCGCATGGGTGGAGGAGTTGCGCCGCATCAACGGCGAACTGCACACGCTGATGACTGCCCGCTATTCCGAAGCGGCAAACCGTTCGCATTTACAGATGCGGAAAGTGCGAACGGCAGTCGATACGGACTACTGTGACATCATTTATCTGCTTGAAGCCGCCGTTGCCCTGGACGATACCAATCCTGTGTATGAGGCGCTTTTTGCCGAACTCAATGCCCGCGTTACACGCTATGCCAATATCATGGCGCAGGAAAAAGGACGCAGGAAGAAAACTAAAAGTTAAGAACTAAAAACTAAAAGTTAAAAATTAAAAGTTAAAAATTAGTAACATGAAGCAAAACAGAATTATTCATTTAAACGCACTGCGGAGAATCCTGTTCATCGTATGTGTTGTATTTGCAGGTACGCTTTCGCTGTTTGCGCAGCAGAACGTTACAGTAACGGGCGTTGTTACCGACGATAGCGGTGAAACGTTGCCCGGAGTAACCATCCTTGTACAGGGTACCACCCGCGGGGTGACTACCGACTTGGACGGGTCTTATACCATTTCGGCAAAACCGGAAGATGTATTGCTTATATCTTTTGTCGGATTTCAGAACGTAACGGTAAAGGTAGGAACCCAACGGAAGATTGATATTCAACTCAAACCCGTAGCGAATGAGTTGGACGAAGTAACCGTGGTCGCTTTCGGCAAACAGAAAAAGCAAAGCGTTATCGCTTCGATAACAACGATTAATCCTTCGGATTTGAAAGTCCCTTCAAGCAACCTCACTACGGCTCTTGCCGGACGTATTGCGGGATTGATTTCCTATCAGCGAACGGGCGAACCCGGAGCCGACAATGCCGAGTTTTTCGTCCGTGGAGTTACCACTTTCGGAACCGGAAAATCCAATCCGTTGATTTTGATTGACGGAGTGGAAATGACCAACGACGATCTGGCGCGTTTGACGGTTGACGACATCCAGAGTTTCTCCATCATGAAAGACGCCAATGCGACCGCCCTTTACGGTGCGCGAGGCGCTAACGGTGTGATTCTGGTAACCTCCAAGGAAGGGCAGGAAGGAAAACTGAAAATACAGTTCCGTATGGAAGGTTCCTATTCCGCACCAACGCAGACAATGGATTATGTTGACCCCGTCACCTACATGCAACTGCACAACGAAGCCCTCACGACTCGCGGTCATCTGTTAGGACAGATGTCATCCCCTATGTATTCTTCCGAAAAAATACTGAATACGGCACAGGGAAAATACCCCGTCCGCTACCCTTCCGTTGACTGGCAGGACATGCTTTTCAACGACCATACGTTCAACCAGCGGTATAACATGAACGCGAGCGGTGGCGGAAAAATCGCCCGTTATTACATTGCGTTAGCCTACAATAAAGACAACGGAATCATTAAAATGGACAAGCGAAACAATTTCAACAACAATATCAGTATCGACAAATACGTGCTTCGCGCCAATGTCAATGTCAATCTGACAAAAACAACCGAAGCGATTGTCCGGCTTCACGGCGCTTTTGACGACTATTCAGGTCCCATCGATGATGGCACCAGTTTATATAATAAAGCCTTGAATGCCAATCCGGTATTGTTTCAACCCTATTATGAAGCGGATTATGCCCACAGGGGATATAAACACATTCTTTTCGGGAACTATAATACCGGAAATTACTTGAACCCTTATTCCGAAATGGTAAAAGGCTTCAAGACGAAAGACCGTACCGATATGCTGGCACAATTTGAAGTGAAGCAGGATTTGAATTTTATTACCGAGGGCTTAACGGCAAGAGCGTTGTTCAATGTCAACCGCTATTCCCTGCTGACTTTGGCACAGGCTTATAATCCGTTTTTCTACAGTCTCATGGTCTCCGACAATCCTGCCGATTACAATCTGCTCGCTTTGAACCCTACCTCCGGCAGGGAAACACTCGAACTGGTTTCTTCGGCCAAGGAGCAAACGAATACCATGTATTTTGAAGGCACAGTCAACTATAGCCGGCAATTTAACGAGAAACACGATGTCTCCGGTTTATTGGTATATACCCTTCGCGAATCCTTGAATGGAAGTCCGGAAAATTTACAGGCTTCGTTACCAAACCGGAACTTGGGTCTGGCGGGAAGGTTAACCTACGGTTACGACAGCCGTTATTTTCTTGAAGCAAACTTCGGATACAATGGATCGGAACGTTTTGCCAAAAACGAGCGTTTCGGTTTCTTTCCTTCCATCGGAGGCGGCTGGATCGTATCGAACGAATCATTTATGCAGCCTCTCAGCGATATTGTCTCCAAACTGAAACTGAAAGCCACTTACGGTCTGGTTGGAAACGACGCTATCGGTGACGATGACGACCGGTTTTATTATATGGGCGATGTAAATCTGAGTAACTCAAGCAAAGGATTTCAATTGGGATACAACTGGGACAATACAGGGAACGGAATATCCATTTCGCGTTATCCGGACCCTTTCATCACATGGGAAGTCAGCCGGAAATCCAATGTCGGATTCGAATTGAATCTTTTGAACAGTTTGGAAATACAGTTGGACTGGTTCAACGAAAAAAGGGATAAAATCCTGCAAAACAGAGCGGATATTCCTACTGCAATGGGTTTACAGGCAACTCCCAAATCCAATATCGGGAAAGCCAGCGGCGGCGGAGTGGATTTGTCGGTCGATTACAGCAAATCGTTTACCAAGAATTTATGGACTGTTTTGCGGGGTAATTTCACTTATGCGTCCAGTCAATACGATTTTTTTGAAGAGGTCGATTACAGTGATGTTCCGTGGCGGTTTCATGCGGGACAGAAAATTTCTCAGGTATGGGGATTTGTTGCCGAACGCCTGTTTCTTGACGAATATGAAGTGGCAAACTCACCCACTCAATTTGGCGTTTACGGCGCAGGAGACATCAAATACAAAGACATCAACGGCGACAAAGTGATTAA
>JAISKR010000080.1 GCA_031260845.1 Bacteroidales bacterium | reverse complement strand
CACTGCATGAACGGGTGAAACAGACGCCCAACCCGAAACTGAAAATCGACTGGAAATACCTGCAAACCAGCGACCATTTCCGGTTTATGAGCACCAAATTCTATTCCACAGGACGCCGTACACCGTACAATCCTTACGAATCGCCTTATGATGCGTTCATCAATTACATGAATGTGCTGTCAGACTTTGCCTTGCAGTTGCAGAAAATAGTAGCACCGGCTGCCAAAGTTGACGTAGATGCCTTACAATCCGTGTTAGCCGAAAAGGAAAAGGAACTGGAAAAGACCAAACTTCAACTTGACCGTTTGCGCACTACCATTGCCAAAGCGATGAACGACGAGCCGGAAGAAGAACCGGTCAAAAAACCGGCGGCTAAAAAAACAGCAGCCAAAAAACCGACAGCAACAGCCAAAAAACCGACGACAACGGCTAAAAAAGCGGCAACTGAGGTAAAAGTAGCGACAGCCAAAGCGACAAAGCCGAAAACAACGGCTAAAACCGCAAAAGCAAAAGCGACAAAAGCCTGAGAGGTGCATTTAAACGACGCCGAATGCGTATAGTAATGATAGGCGCGGGAAATCTCGCCACACATTTGTCAAAGGCTTTGCAGGACGCCGGAAATGACGTGTGTCAAATATTTAGTCGCACGGAAAAGTCGGCTATGAGGCTTGCCAAAAATTTGAAGACCGTTTATACTACGGCATTTGACAGGATAGTTCGCGACGCGGATTTGTATATCGTAGCCGTCAGTGACGACGCCATTGCGGAAGTCATATCAGGGCTGCCTTTTACGGAATCCCTGGTCGTTCACACAGCCGGAAGCATACAAATGAACGTGTTTGCCGAAAAAATGCGCAATTACGGCGTGATATACCCTTTGCAGTCATTTTCAAAAGATTATCCGGTCAATTTTTCCGAAATCCCCGTATTTTTAGAGGCAAACACACCGGAAAACCTGACAACGCTTCGTTCGGCAGTCGGGCAATTACCTGCCAAAGTATATGAACTGACGTCTGAAAAGCGGTTGGAATTGCATCTGGCTGCTGTGTTCGGGGCTAATTTCGTGAACAGCCTCTATGCCGTTGCCGCACAAATAGTGCAGGATGCCGGATTGCCCTTCGACGTCTTGGCGCCCCTGCTGCAAAAAACGGTCGATAAAGCCGTCGAGTCCGGTCATCCTGCACAGGTGCAGACCGGTCCCGCCGCACGAAACAACCAACGGGTGATGCAAAAACATATTGAGATGCTGCACACCCACCCCGAATGGCGTCAAGTGTACCGACAACTGTCCAAGTGCATCCAAAAGCAGCAAAATGAGCAGATGAAACCGTGAGCGTGGCGGTTCGTGAGAGCGCATTCTATCTCAGTCCCAACTTGGCTATTTTATTCCCTATCGTAAACGCTTTCAATTTGCCAAATTCCACAGACTCAAGTACGTCGCTTGGGTTATGTACAGTAACTTGTCCCAGTTGATTTTTCCCGCTTCGTCGTCGGGTGTGTGGTAGTCAGGGTGAATACCGGTGAAAAACCACAAGACAGGAATGTTTTTATTTGAAAACGAATGGTCATCGCTTGCGCGTACTGCAGGCAGAAGGATGCGTGGAGCGAATCGCACATCTTGATGATGTGACGCAAGGTCTTTATCCAACTGTTCTCCGTAGCCTGTCGCATCAGCAGTACGCAAAAAGTATATTTTGTTCGGATTTTTTTCCTGTGCGGCATCCACAGCATTCGGATTTTCGAGCAAAAAAGCAGGGAACGAACCTTCCCGTCCAACCATGTCAAGGTTGATGTATCCCTTGATGGCAGCGGAATTATTGAAGTGAGCCACAAAATATTCTGACCCCAGAAATCCATATTCTTCGGCATCCCAGAAAGCGAAAATGACGCTTCGCAGCGGTTTTTTACCGCTTACGGCAAACGCTTTTGCCACTTGCAGTACGGCAGCAACACCCGAAGCATTATCATCAGCGCCGTTAAATATCCGGTCGCCTGCAAGGAACTCGTCAATGTCCAAATGGTCATAATGCGCACCGACGACTACATACTCGTCTTTGCGTTGACCTTCGATGAAACCCAACACGTTTTGCAAGCCGAGCCTGCGATAATATGGAACCTGCTTGATTTTGGCAACCGAATCGGCGTGTACTTGGAAACGTGTTTTAATGTCATAATCGCCGCTGTGGGGAGCAAACGCATCAAAAGATTGAAAATACGAGTTATACAACGGACTGATTCCTGCATCCAACAACACTGCTTTGATGTACTCGGCAGCCACACGTCCGCTGTTTTTTCCTGCAGCCCGCCCTTCAAGCGCATCGGATGCAAGGAAAGCAAGGTGCGCTTCCAAAGTATTGCGGGTAATGACGGCGATGCCGACGTCTTCAGGCTTTGGCGCTTTTTTTGAAGATACTTTCTGAGCGAAAAATGTTCCGGAAAAAAGGAACAAGCCTGTTATGATAAGGTAAATTCTTTTCATTTTATCGGATATTAAGAAAAAACTCGCTTTGCCCGAAATGACATTCATTGTTTCGGAGCAAAGCGAGCAATATTACATTGTTATTTTTAGCGAGAATTATTTATTTTTTAAATTCGGATTCGTTTCGAGGGCTGATTCCGGAATAGGGAAATGATAATACTTTGTACCGCTATTCGTAACGGCAGTATATCTTTTCTTAAGGTGATCCTGAACCTTTTGCAACAAACTACCCGATGCATAAGAGGCACTATATTCAGTAAAATCTTTTACGGTTTGAACCGTTCTTACCAACCTGTGCCAGCGAGTCAAATCGAGAAAGCGCTTCTGTTCGTAAACAAACTCGTTGAAGCGTTCCTGTTGTACAGCGTCCCTGAGTTCGTCCTGAGAAGTTGTGGTTACATAGTAAACCGTGGGATCAGGAGCATTGATGTATGCTCTGTGACGTACCTGATTGATAAGAGCCTTGGCTCCCGAAAGGTTTTGATTCGATTCTATCAATGCTTCGGCTTTGATGAGCAACACTTCGGCATAGCGGATTTCTATACGATCCATGTCGCGTTCAGTAGGACCAACCAGCGGACCTTCGTAGAAACTTCTGTCAATACCTTTGCCAAAATACGGCAGGAATTTGGGCGGAGTAAACGCATACACCGAATCATGGTCAAGGTTAAATTCTTTAGCCGAATTTGGCTTTGCCAGATGTGCCGTGTAGGAAAACTCTCTTCGTTGGTCTAATTCATTACCTGCATGACCACCGTCCCATTTTTCGTAGAGGTCAAATGATGAAGGGCCAATGTGAGGAGGTTGAGTTGAAGGGTCTGCCTCGAAACCATACGAAAAGGCGCAATGTGCCTGATGGTTGCCGCCATCGTTGGGACCATCTTCACCCAACACGTAACTGATGTTGTAGATATGTTCCTGACCGTTCTTTTTGTAACGTCCCCAGTTATCGGTAATATTATCCAGCAAGATGTATCTTCCGCTGTTGATTACCTTGTCGGCGTATGTTACAGCATTGGCAAGTTTAGCATTGTCGGCAGGCGGTTTCGGCAAATCACCCTCCGGCGAGTATTGCGCCCAAGTGAGATATACCTTTGACAAAATGGCATCTGCAGCATACTTGTTCGGCTCTGTCTTGTAGGAGGTAAGTTCCGGCAACAGTTCTTCAGCCTTTTTCAAATCTTTTTCGATTTGCGTATAAATTTCGTTTACAGATACCGGACTGCCGTTCGTTGCATCTTGAGTGCTGAGATATAAAGGTATCTCGCCCCACAATTGCACTAAATAGAAATAGGCAAGACCTCTCACAAAATAGGCGCCGCCGAGGGCTGTATTTTTGCCATATTCGGAGAGTATTTTCCCTTCTCCGGCTTCTAAGGAAGAAATCTTCTCAATGGCAGCATTGGCTTCGGCAACAGCGGCATACTGTTTGCCCCATATATACAGATAGTCATTGTTGGGCTGAATGTCAAATTGGCTTACCAATGGACCTGATTCCGTATCGGGACCTTCAAAACTAACGGTGGCTTCACTTACTGTTTCGAGCAGGAATGAGTATCCCGAACCGCAATTCTGCGTTTTAAAAATACTTTTTACAAAATTTGCAGCATCTGCATCATTTGTAATGACCAACTCATCTGTGACCTCATCAACGGGTTCTTCATCGTTGTCGTTGCACGAATTAAAGGCAACGGAAAGCAATACAAGCGATGTGAAGAAAAAACTTTTTTTTATTTTTATTATTAACTTTTTCATTATTATTAATTAATTTATGCTGTTCGCCCACAATGGTGGGGGAAAAAGAACAGCGGATGATTTTTAAAAACTAAATTTATATTCGGGGAAAATCCCCATTGTTGGTACGGGATGTCTTACTACGGTTGAAACACCGCCAACAGACTCCCGTTTGTTTTACGGGTATCGTGGCAACATCGTGCCTTAGATGACTTAAATTTTATACCTGTTTTCATGTGGTTGAATTATTCTTTTGAACCCAAATTTGAAAATACAAAGATACAGGGATAAATATGATATGTAAATAGCATAAACGTGGTATTTTTACATCACCCCTGCATTTTGTTGCCTGCTTGATGACGTCTGTTTGCTTTTAAAAAGTGATGCTTGCTCCCACCGAGAACGTCCGTGCTGTAGGATACACGCCATAATCAACACCCGACGCCACTTCGGGATCGTATCCCTTGTATTTGGTAATGGTCAACAGGTTTTGCGCCATGGCAAAGAATCTGAATTTCACGGGCAAGGTGCGTATTGTTATGGGCAAAGTATAACCCAAAGTGAGATTTTTGAGCCGCAAATACGAGGCATCCTCTACAAAACGGCTATCCAAATAGGAAAATCTTATATCCTGCGATATTCTCGGAATGGTATTGGAGGGATTTTGCTCTGTCCATCTGTCAAGCAAAGCAGCCGACATATTGTAACTTGATGTAGGTGTTTCCAATTCTCGGCGAAGTCTGTTATATACCTTATTGCCCTGACTGCCCTGAAAGGCTGCGAACAAGTCCCAGCCCCTGCAAGTTGCCGATGTGGATAATCCGTAGATAAAGTCGGGGTGTACGCTGCCTATGATGGTGCGGTCGTAACCGTCAATTCGCTTATTCGGCTCTACATCTGCAAATTTCGGATCGCCCGGCTGCGGAATGCCTGTTTTCCAACTGAGTTCAGGCAGGTTGGATGCGTCTTCGCCCGTTTGCACCACTCCATCAAAGACAAGTCCATAGAAAGAATTTAAAGATTCGCCCGTTTGTAAAACCATTTCGCTGGAGGATAACATACCTATGCCACTGCCTGTAAGTATCCTGTTCACGCCGCCCAAATCAGTAATTTTATTGATATTTCGGGCAATGTTGGCTGAGACCGTCCATCTGAAATCTTTTGTCTCAATAATCGTAGCATTAACGGCAAATTCCACACCTTTGTTGCTAACGCTGCCCACATTTCTCATTTGGCTGGAGAAACCGGTAGCAATATCTACCGGAGCGTTGTACAGCAAGTCGGAAGTTTTTTTATAATAGAGATCGGCTACAAAACTCAGGCGGTCTTTCCACAGTCCAATATCTATACCGACATTGTACTGTACGGTAGTTTCCCATGTCAGATCCGGGTTGCCAAGTCTGTTCTTTTTATATACCGTAATCGGGTTGTTGCCTTCCCCCGATTTTTCGGCAACATAGTTGGACGCATACAGGTTATCTTCTATTTCCTGATTGCCCACAGAACCGTAAGTAAGGCGCAGTTTCAGCAGGGGCAAAATAGGTTTTGCTTCTACGAGAAACGCCTCTTCACTGAGGTTCCACGACAAGCCTACCGAAGGAAAGATTCCCCATCGGTGTCCGGGCGCCAGTTTCGACGACTCATCAGCCCTGATGGTGGCAGTGAGGTTATAGCGTCCCAGCAGCGTGTAGTTGACACGTCCCAGCACAGAATGTAACCATGTGTCGTTACCACCGGTTCTTGGAAAATCCGGAGCGTTACCATCGTACAGGTTATTGACGCCAAGGCTTTCGTTACTGAATTTAGCCGTTGCGGTGGTGGCGTACCGTATGGCAGTGTTTTGGGTAGTGTAGCCCGCCAGCACATCCAAAGAATGATTGCTGTTCAACTGTTTGGCATAACTCAATGTATATTCCTGCTGCGTTGATTGATACCGTTTATTGCCAACACCGCCGTACCCTCGGGGCAACAGTCCTACCACCGAGGTGGACGGCGAAAAGATATTTTGAGTGGTATTGCTGAAATTAGTACCTACGTTGATTTTTGCAGTCAATCCTTTTATAATAATGTATTGTGCATAAAAGTTACCCAACAGCGAAGTATTGATATTTTGCCCCACGCTGTTGTTCATATCGGAAATAGGATTGGGATTTTTGCCGTCAGCGCTGGTCATGTCGTTGTATGTTTCGTAAGGATTGTGGTAATTATAACCGCCGGTTTCGTCGTAGATGGGTACTACCGGCGCAATGCGCAACGCATAGCCGAGAGAGTTGGTAATACGCCCCTGATAGGTGCGATTGCTCTCCTCTACAGTGGTTACGCTGTTTTGGTCGCTTTTACTGCCGGTGGCAGTGATTCCTACGGTAAAATTATCAAATAGAGTCCTGTCTATGTTTACCCTTGCGTTATAACGCTTAAAATCGGAGTTGATTAAAATTCCGTCCTGCCCCAGATAACTGCCCGAAACCAG
>JAISKR010000053.1 GCA_031260845.1 Bacteroidales bacterium | reverse complement strand
TACTGTTTATATTTTCAAACAGGGGCAACACGCCTAGTTGAAAAATTCATGCGACCACCTTTTTAATATTACTTTACCACCTTAAAAATATTTTTGCAACATAAAAAGGTGGTAAAATACAATAAATTTACGAAAAAATGAAAAATAATTTTGATGAAGAAGCCGAAATTAAAATACAAGTGACGCAGATGGCAAAACGCCTTAAGGAAGAACGTGAAAAGGCGAGAATTTCTCAAATGGATTTATCGCTTATGGCAGGTCTATCCCCAAATCAGGTCTTTTACATCGAAACAGAAAAACGAATTCCAAATGTATATACTATTTTAAAATTATGTAGCGCCCTGCAAATCAGCCCAACTGTTCTCTTTGCCACCACAGAACCGGAACGCCAACAAGCGCGGGAAATCGTTATCAATTTGGTGTCGAAATATATGTAATTGGCTTTTAGTTGTCCTCATCGCTTTTTTCGGATATACTTACACTTGCATGAAAAAACTTGTGCCATTGCTGCTGCTGCTGATATGCCTCATGTTCTCAGCGCTCTCTGCTCAAGATGGTAATCGTCCCAAAATCGCGCTGGTGCTTTCGGGCGGCGCGGCGCTCGGTTTTGCCCATGTGGGGTTTCTCAAAGTGCTTGAGGAAGTGGGCATTCCCATAGATTGCGTTATCGGGAACAGCATGGGCAGTCTTGTCGGCGGGTTGTATGCCGTGGGCCATTCACCCGGCGACATTGAACGCCTTGCCGCAGAAATCAACTGGGCGGAGGTGTTTCTGAACGAGGACGCGACCCGGAACGCCGCGCTTCTGGGAAATCGTATGCCGACTTTGCGGTTGAGTTTTGATAAGAGCGGGAGCGGGGAATCAAAGGGAATTATACCCGATCAGAATATCACGCTTCTTTTATCGCGTCTCACGTACCGCGTGTCAATGTTCAAGGATTTTGCCGCACTGCCGATTCCTTTCAGGACTCTCGCGATAGACATTGCGAGAGGGACTGATGTTCCTCTCGACAACGGCGTGCT
This sequence comes from Bacteroidales bacterium, assembly GCA_031260845.1. Lineage (GTDB taxonomy): Bacteria > Bacteroidota > Bacteroidia > Bacteroidales > UBA4181 > JAIRLS01. The sequence continues at coordinate 1,699 of JAISKR010000053.1, read as the reverse complement.
CTACCGTGCCATGCGTTCCAGTATGAGCATTCCGGCCATTTTCGCGCCCGTACCCATGAATGGTACCTATTTTATTGACGCCGGTTTTCTCAACAACAATCCGATTGATTTGGCACGGGAATGGGGCGCCGATATTATCATTGATGTTGACGTCGGTTCCTTTGTCAATAAAACGCCGGAGGAAATTAACAGTATAGGTACAATTATCGACCAAACGATTCGGTTGATTCAAAATACCAGCTATGTCTCCAATTTGGCCGTCGGCGATGATGATTTCAGGATAGTTATGGATTTGAGCGAATTCTTGTTGACTGATTTTGCAAAAGCGCAAAAACTCATCATGCGTGGAGAAGAAATAACTCGCAACCCCGAAAACATGAAAATGTTGCTGGAACTTGCCGCGAAAATCGAAACGACGCGTCCGCTCGTTGTGCGTAACTGGCAGCGCATAGGCAGTTACATGGAACTTCCGGAGCCGTTTTTTACGCAGGTGCGCCTTGTTTCCATCGGCGTGAACGGTATGGAAGAAAGCGAACAAACCATAGAAGAGCGGATTACTCCTCACTTTCTCGAGTTGCTATTTGCTGATTTTTTTGGAAAGAACGCAGATAGTAGCAAACTTGAGGCGGCGATTGAAATAATCAGGCGGCGAGGCAAGTATGCAAGTGTCGGTTACCATCTTGAGGATGGCGAAGATGGTGGCTACCGTCTGGTGTTGACGGGGGTAAAGGCTGCCGAGCGGAAAAACGATGCCGCATTCACACTGTCAGCGGTTTTGAGTTTTGGCGACACCTACGAATGGGGTACGGCTACCTGGATTGAATTCAATTTTAATGATATTTTTCTGCCCAATTCCCGTTTGAATCTGAACGCTTCCTATGCTTTTGCCCGTATGGAAGAGCCGTCTCTTTCGCTTAGCTATACGCAGACTTTGTTTCCGTTTTTTTCGGCACGTGTATCGGCAGAGGGATCTTATCTGTCTTCGAGTATTTACGCATTGCACCCTGTTGGGGAGCTTTCGATTATGAGTGAGCTAGAAGGGAGAGCACAGTTTCTCTTCACGCCGGGGACTTATCTTGACGTATATCTGGGGTATCTCTACAAACCATTCCGGTATCAAAATAAGGACTATAATACTGCAACCCGGTCGTCCACAAACACGGATTTATTGAGCGGCGATATGCACTTTGTCGAGATGGGGTTTCACGCTAACACTATCATCTTTGATAAATTTCTGCTCTTTAGTTTTCTACAAAATGCTGAATTTGATGTTATGACCGAATTTCCGTTTGCCGGAAGCCGCCTGCCCAATGGTCCTGAGTTTCCCTATTATGAACGGTTCGAAATTGGCCTCCGAAAGGCATGGACCCCGCGTCCCATGCGTAGTTTTATGTATGATCTGACTGTTGGGTCATATCGCGGGAATCTGGAAACGATGTGGAACTTCTACGATCTTTCGGGGAAAGCCGGTATTCCGGGATACGGCAGTACGGATGTTTCAGGCAGGGATAAGGGTATTCTGGGCTTCACTTATGTAGAAGAAATACTGCCATTGTCCAACATCCTTGGGCTGCGGTCATTTTTTGTGCTCACTGTTCGCGGCGGGAATGTGTGGGACAAGTTCACCAGCATTGAGCGATTAAAAGAATTTCGGGGCGGTGTCCGGACAGGGCTACAGATTGAAACTCCAATAGGCATG
>JAISKR010000030.1 GCA_031260845.1 Bacteroidales bacterium | reverse complement strand
GTATGTGCCGCCAGATAAACGGTTGCAAAGAAAATGTTTCCGAACAAATCCATGGCACCAAAGGTATTTGGTATGGAACTTGGGGTTACGGTGAAATCAAAGACCTGAAAGGCAACACGATTTGGAAATATGACGAAGCAAAAGCCAAAGCCGAATATCAGCAACACGACCCATATACCTTGGAGCACGTTAATTTGGTAAACCATATCCGCGACAAACAACCGTTCAGTCAGGGTGAGGAAACAGCCATCTCTACATTGGTTGCCGTTATGGGACGTCAGTCAGCCTACACCGGAAAGGAAGTGACATGGGACGAAGTGATAGGTTCCGACCTTGACCTGCTGCCCGAAAATCTTTCACTGAAAGATATGGACTTGTCCAAATACCCTATACCGGTACCGGGTAAAGCCTAAGATGTATTAGTAAAATTGAGAAGGAAAAGCCAACGCACAATTACGATTGCGTTGGCTTTTTTTTGATAGAGGAGAGCAACGTACAACAGAATGCGGTCGGCACAATTTGACACTTTTTTCGGACTGATGGCAAAAAAAAATATACATTAGCAAAAAAATACAAATATCAAACAGGTTTGCAAGATTATTTTTCTTGGTAATTTGAAAATATAATTCAAGACGATAATAAGAGCCGCATTGGCATTGGATTGAAATAGGAATTGACAACGTATAACAATTGTATAACAACTTACAACCACCTATTACCATTAACCATTCACCATTTCCGTAACGTCTTCTTCTATGCGGAGGTTGTCGATGATGAAATGTTGGCGGTGGGGTGTGTTTTTTCCCATATAGAAGATGAGCATTTCCTGCACTTGGTCGGTTTTGTTGAGTAAAACGGGGTCTAAGCGAATGTTTTCGCCAATGAAACCGGCAAATTCGTTGGGCGAAATTTCCCCTAATCCTTTGAATCGTGTTATTTCCGCCGAAGCGCCCAATTTTGACAGCGCTTTTTCCTTTTCTTCGGGCGAGTAGCAATAGTGGGTTTCTTTTTTGTTGCGCACGCGAAACAAAGGCGTTTGCAGAATATGCAGATGCCCTTTGCGGATGAGGTCGGGGAAAAATTGCAGGAAGAAAGTGATGAGCAGCAGCCGGATATGCATCCCGTCCACGTCGGCGTCGGTGGCGATCACTACCTGATTGTAGCGCAGGTCGTCCATGTCCTCTTCAATGTTGAGCGCCGCCTGCAAAAGGTTAAATTCCTCGTTTTCGTAAACCACCCTTTTGGTCATGCCGAAGGTGTTGAGCGGTTTACCACGCAGGCTGAATACCGCTTGCAGGTTTGCATTGCGCGATTTGGTAATGCTGCCGCTTGCCGAGTCGCCCTCGGTGATGAACAAGGTCGATTTGTCGGCGTTTGCGTGTTTGTCCGTATAGTGAATGCGGCAGTCGCGCAACTTTCTGTTATGCAGGCTGGCTTTTTTGGCGCGTTCTTTGGACAGTTTTCGGATGCCCGACAGTTCTTTGCGCTCTTTTTCCGCTTCCTGTATCTTTTGGAGCATCGCGTCTGCCACGTCTGCATGGCGATGCAGATAATTGTCCAATTCCTTTTTCACAAAATCGCCAATGAACTTGCTGACGGTCAATTCGCTGTCCGGCGCCATCTCTCTCGAACCCAACTTGGTTTTGGTTTGCGATTCGAACATCGGGTTTTCAATCTTGATGCTGATAGCGGCAATGATAGACGCCCTGATATCCGCAGTGTCAAAATCCTTTTTGTAAAATTCGCGGATGGTCTTCACGTAAGCCTCGCGAAATGCCTGTTGGTGCGTACCGCCTTGTGGCGTGTATTGTCCGTTGGCGAAACTGTAATATTCTTCGCCATAATGCTGTGTGCTGTGGCATACGGCAATTTCAATGTCGTCGCCTTTCAGATGGATGGGCGGATACAGCCCGGGAGCGCTCATGTTGTCTTCCAGCAGGTCGAGTAGTCCGTTGACGGAACGATAACTCGTGCCGTTGAACATAATGGTGAGTCCTGCATTCAGGAAGGTATAGTTTTTCAGCAGTTTTTCAATGTATTCGGGCAGAATCTGGTATTCGCCAAAAACCCCGCTGTCGGGGGTGAAACGTATCAGTGTGCCGTTTTTTTGGTCGGTGGCGGTTTCGGGCAGGTCTTCGGTGACGTAGCCTTTTTCAAAGGTGATGGCTTTGGTTCTGCCGTCGCGGAAAGATTGGATGGTGAATTGCGATGACAGGGCATTGACCGCTTTGATACCTACGCCGTTCAAGCCTACCGATTTCTTAAAAACTTTGGAATCGTACTTGGCGCCGGTGTTCATTTTCGACGCCACATCCAGCACCTTCCCAAGCGGAACGCCCCGCCCGTAGTCGCGAATGCTTATTTGAGACTGTTCGGTAATTTCCAAATCTATCTGTTTGCCGTGACCTTCCATATATTCATCGATGGAATTGTCCATTCCCTCTTTCACAAGGACATACACCCCGTCGTCGGGAGCCGAGCCGTCGCCCAACTTGCCAATGTACATACCCGGGCGCAAGCGGATATGCTCTCGCCATTCCAGTGTTTTGATACTATCGTCCTGATATTCCGTATTCATGCCTTTTTCATTTAAGGAGGCAAAAGTAACGATTT
>JAISKR010000179.1 GCA_031260845.1 Bacteroidales bacterium | reverse complement strand
CTGAGGGCATACTGATGCCGACATTGTAGTAGGGTATGGCTATAGAATAGTTGCTGTACCCTTCGTCTGTCAAGGCTTGAAGATAATAGTGCCAATTGGTTGGGCACGCAGGGATATTGGTATTCATCACAGTGTTCATCAGTCCCTTTACCAATGTGGCGTCATCCCACATATCGTCTGCCCCTAAACTGCCAAGATTTTTTTTGTCCATCACATCTTCACAACTTACTGTTGCCAACGCGAGAATGAAAATCAGGCTTAAAAACTTTATACTTTTCATATTATTTATCATTTTTAATTTAAAAACTAAAATTTAGACCAAACGTGAAGGAACGCATCAGCGGGTAGGAATCCATAGCGGTGCCCGGGGTTGATGCGGTGGGGTCGGGCGTGTTGTAGGAGCCTGCCAACTCCGGGTCGTAATATTTCAGCGGATTATAGAGCAATGCCACGTTGTTTGCCGTCACATACACCTTTGCCAGCGAAATGCCCGCTTTCGACAACAGTTTTTTATTGATGTTGTAAGAAAGCGTCACGTTTTTCAGACGGATAAACGAAGCGTCTCTTACCCAAAACGAATTATTTTCGGTGGAAGAGTTTATCACACTGCTTGCCATGTTAATACCTGCCATATTGGTAGGCGACGGCATTTTTCCGTTCGGATGGCTTTCCATCGAAAAATGGTCTTCGCTCCAAAATGCCCAGTTGGACTGATGCCAGCCATAAGCGGCAGCATCGGGACTACTAACAACCGCTTGATGACCTGCCAGCCCCTGAAAGAACACTTCCAGCGACAAACCTTTCCACGAGCCGCCCAAGAGCAAACCGAAGTTATACGGCGGGTTGAAACGGTCTATTATCCATGTTTTGTCCGCATCATCATCGGAAATGATGCCGTCGGGCGTAGTGTTATAAATCTTGTTGCCATCGGCATCTACTCCCGACGAACTGCCGAGATCGGTGTAAAACAACATACCCGGACGCAAGAAAACGGCATCAAGGGCGGCTCCTGCCTTTTCATAATAGCCTTGATTGGTCGTATATTTGTCGTTGATGGTGTAGGTGCCGTCAGCGTTTCTGACCGCTTTCTGTATGAGTTCATTAGCGACATAACCTGCCCGACGGTCCCAGTTTTTTCCTATTTTAGACAAATGCGCCGGTACGCCGGTTTCCGCCCATTCAACGATTTTATTGTCGGCAAAGCCAAAATTTCCCTTTGCCCAGAGAGCGATGTCTTTGGTAAGTTGTTTGTTGAAGCCCAATTCGAGTTCATAACCCCAAGAATCGACAATACCATAGTTGGAGTCTGACAACCTGGCGCCGAAAGTATCCGGTATCTCGTTGGTTTGCGCTCCCAGAATGTCGTAGGTATGGCGGAAGAAATAGTCAAATCCAAGCGTAAACATATTATTCAGAATGCCTGCATCCAAACCGCCATTGTAGTTCAAAGATTTTTCCCACGTAATATACGGATTGGCTATTGAGCTGATGGCAGCGCCGTAAGAACGCGCCGTACCGCCGTAGTATGCGCCGGTAGCCGGCACGTTCACCAAATCCATATACTGCCATGAAAGGACGGCATCGTTACCTGTTAACCCCACCGACCCTCTCAATTTCAGATTGTTGACGGCAGAAACATTGTCTTTGAAAAACGATTCTTCCGAGATGCGCCATGCCGCAGAGCCGGCAGGGAAGAAGCTCCAGCGGTGGTTGGCAGCGAATTTTGCCGAAGCATCGCGCCGGAAAGAAAATTCCAACAGGTAGCGACTGTCAAAACCATAATTGAAACGACCGATATAGGACAAACGGGCATCTTCCCACGCTTGACCATCAACGCTGAAATACTGCTTATCGGTGGGACCGAAGTTAAAATACGGCAGATTGTTCAAGTCATAATTGCTCTTACCGGCGCTAAACCATTCCGCTTCGCCTTCGGCTTGTTCAAAGCCCAGCATTGCGCCCACTTCGTGTTTGCCAAATGTATTATTGTAGTTAATAAATCCATTCAATTGATAATAGTTGTTTGTACCGTGGCTTTCAGACAGCAAAGGAGGCCCGTTCCTGGTAACGTGAGATTGTATTTCGCGGGTAACAATATGCTGATTTACACCTTCTTTCTTTAATTGATAGACCTCGTAAGGCTGACGGTAGTTCTTGCTGTAATCCTGTCTTATATATTTGTTGTACAATGCTTTCACGCTCAATCCCTTGATACCCGGAATCTCGTATTGTAACGAAACTGTATATTCGGTATTCCATTTCCGGTTTTTGGAAAATCCATTGGCGCCATTCGCGATGGCTACAGGGTTGTCACCTGTCAGATTGCTTCCCATACCGATATATTTTCCATCCATTGTAGCCGGAATGAGGGTAGAAGCTTTGACGAAACTGGTAAACAAGCCTTGGAGGTTTCTGCTTGCCCCATACGGACCATCATCCGTGGAATTGCTTGTGTTGATGGCTACTAAGGCAGTCAAGCCCTTGGCTATCTTGGCTTCCAAATTTCCTCTGGCTGAAAATTTAGTGTAGTCCAAACTTTTATACGCACCCGATTCGTTGTAGTACGTTGCGCCTGCAAAATAGGTTACCTTGTCATTGCCACCATTGATGTTGACGGCATGATTGGTGGTAATCGGTGTCTTCCATGCCTCATCCAGCAGGTCGTATTGATTCGCCGGATTTTTGTAATATTCAATTTCATCATCCGTAAATATGTCGGTACTGAAATAACCATCGGAGGCATTCACACCGTTCTTGTAGGTGTTTGGATAAAAACGTGTACCCCACTTTTCCTGATAAGGCGTTTTGGGGTCTATAGGCATCAAACTGTTATACTCCCGATAAAAATCGTTCGTAAACATAATATGCTGCATCGTTGATTCCCGTTCGGGCATCAGGGCAAAATTGCTAAAACCGACCGAACCGGAGTAAGAAACAACCGCTTTGCCGCTCTGTCCCTTTTTGGTTTGCACCAAAATAACGCCATTGGCAGCACGCGAGCCGTAAATAGAAGCCGCCGAAGCGTCTTTCAGCACAGAAATACTTTCCACCGCACTGGCATCCAGCACGTCGAAAGCCTCCGCATCGCGCACTACGCCATCAATAACATACAGCGGCGCAGTACTGTTCCAAGTGCCTCTGGCGCGGATGGTGATTTCCGACGAGTTACCCGGACGACCGCCGGCGTTTTGAGCGACACTTACGCCACTCAGGTGACCTGCCAAAGCATTGGTAAGATTGCTTGTCGGCAGATTCTGCAAAGCCTCGCCTTTCAAACTCGCCACCGAGCCGGTGAGGCTGGCTTTCTTCTGCACACCGTAGGCAATGACCACCACTTCATCCAAACCTTGTGCGTCTTCCGAAAGGGTGATTTGCAAATTTGTTTGCTTTCCTACCGCTATCTCCTGCGCTTTATAGCCGATATAGGTAATGACCAAAGTAGCGTTGGGAGCTACGGATAATGTGAATTTACCGTCTATATCGGTGATAGAGCCATTATTGGCAGTGCCTTTCTCTATCACATTCGCCCCGATAATTGTTTCACCTTGAGCGTCGAGAACCGTGCCGGTAATTTGTTTTTGAGTTGTTTGCTGGGCATAAGAATTACTTGTGTTTATCAAACAGCAAGCAACCAGGCAAAAAATAAACATTTTCACTTTACGTGAAATTTCTTGTGATTCTTTTTTTGAATTACGTTTGTTTTTCATCAATTCCATACTTGTTTTTCATTTATTGGTTTAGAAAATTGTTTTTCAATCATATCCTATTAAGATTAAAAAAATGATCGAAGATACGTTGTA
>JAISKR010000123.1 GCA_031260845.1 Bacteroidales bacterium | reverse complement strand
AATTCATCAAAAAAACCGTAAATCTATGCAGATTTACGGTTTTCAGGCTTCTTTGCGGTGAGGGCGAGATTCGAACTCGCGCAACAGTTACCCGTTGGTCAGTTTAGCAAACTGGTGGTTTCAGCCACTCACCCACCTCACCTTTGGTGACCTTTTGAAGGCACAAAGATACAAAAAAACCTTATTTGCAACAGATTTTTATTATTTCTTGAAAAAATTATTTCTTGAAAACTTTAATTTTATAACTGCAATCTACTTTGCCCTTGATGATTGCGGTTAATTTTCCGGTAATCAGTTTGCGCCGGATAGGCGAGATCTTGTCGATGAACATTGCGCCTTCAATGTGATCATATTCGTGCTGAATGATACGCGCCTGTATTCCTTCGTAATGTTCCGAAAAGGCGTTGAAATGCTCGTCACAATAGTTAATGTCAATCCAATAGGGGCGTTTCACCGATTCGCGGATTTTCGGAAGGCTCAGACACCCTTCGCTGTCTGTCCATTCGTCGCCGCCGCGTGCAGTGATGACAGGATTGATGAGCACTTTCTTGAAAGTCCGCAAGGGGTCATCGTTAGGATCGTCATCTTTGGCATACGCCGCGCCGTCAATCACTATCAACCGGATGGACAAGCCGATTTGAGGCGCTGCCAAGCCCACGCCTTCCGCTTTGTACATGGTGTCAAACATATTGGCTATCAACCGTTGCAAATCGGGATAATCGGGCGTTATTTCCTCGCTCTTTTTCCGCAACAGGGGCCATCCGTACACATAAACAGGTAAAACCATATCTTTTTTACTTCAATTGAGGCGACAAAGATATAAAAAATATTTTTGCAAACAGCCGCTATTGACGAATGAAATCCGACTATTGCAAAAAAAAGGTCAATAACATTTATGGATATATCAATAAATATGTATAAATTTGCCCCACTAATTTTCATCATCGAATGAGTGAACGTATCTTAAAAGCCCTGATGCAGTTGTTCGCGATTATTTCGCGACCGGACGACAGCGATTCCGCTGATCGTCTGAAAGTGGTTGAAGGCTTTCTTCGTAAGCAACTCAACCGCGAATTAGCGAAAGAATATATCAAAATATTCAGTGAGTATTATGGCTCATATCAGGCAAAATACAAAGATCAGACCAAATATCAGAAACATACCGCATCCAGTTCCGTCCGATTGTTGCTCATCAGCGACCAAATCAACAAAGAGTTCACCCAAAGCGATAAAGTAACGCTGATGGTGTTGTTGCTCAGTTTTATCCAGACCGGACACGGCGAAATAAGCACCATTTCTGAATTTGAACAGGAATTTGTAGAAACAGTAGCCAGTGCGCTTTTTATTGGACAGAATGAATTTCAGGAATTGTTGCAATTTGTGATGCTTCCGGTGGAATATCTCACGCAAACGCCTAATTTGCTGCTGATAGACAATCAAAAAGAGGTGAATGAGGCTGCCGGCAAACATTTGTATCGCGAAGGCGTATCTGTTCCCTTAGCCGTACTGCATATTGCAAGCGTAAGTATGTACATTTGCCGCTACGACGGCGCTGACGAACTGTACCTTAACAGTCAAGCCTTAGACACCGGACAAATTTATATATTGAACTACGGCAGCAGCATCCGCAACCCGCATATACAACCGGTTTATTACAGCGATATTGCCAACTGCTTCTATCTCGGCGCTCAGGCTAATCCGATGCTTTTCAAAGTCCAAAATGTAGAATACCGGTTTGACAACGGCGCTATCGGACTGCATTCAATTAACTTTGAAATTCTATCGGGCAATGTGGTGGGCATCATGGGCGGCAGTGGCGCAGGAAAATCAACCCTGCTGAGCGTTCTCACAGGTTCCAACAACCCGACTTCCGGTAAAGTGCTGCTGAACAGCATTGACATTCATCGCCAGAGCAACCTGATAGAGGGACTTATTGGATATGTCACTCAGGACGACCTGCTGATAGAGGAATTGACAGTGTATCAGAACCTGTATTTCAATGCCAAATTGTGTTTCGGGCAACTTGAAGAGAAAGAAATACGCAAACGCACCAACGAAGTGCTGCACGACCTTGGGCTGTACGAAATCCGCGACATGAAAGTGGGAAGCCCTCTGAACAAGAAAATCAGCGGCGGACAGCGCAAACGGCTCAACATTGCGCTCGAACTGATAAGGCAACCGGCAGTGCTGTTCCTCGACGAACCCACTTCCGGCTTGTCATCCCGCGATTCGGACAACATTATGACGCTCATCAAAGACCTTTCGCTGAAAGGGAAGTTGATTTTCGTGGTGATTCACCAACCTTCGTCCGATATTTTCAAAATGTTCGACCGCCTGTTAGTGCTCGACCAAGGCGGTTACCTCATTTACAACGGCAATCCCGTTGATTCCATTCTTTATTTCAAATCGCAGACCAATCAAGCCAACCGCGACACCAGCGAATGTTCCGAGTGCGGCAACGTCAACCCCGAGCAGGTGTTCAACATTGTGGAAGCGCGAGTGCTCGACGAACACGGGCTTCCGACTGATTCGCGGCGTGTTTCGCCCAAGGAATGGTACAATTTGTTCCCGCCTGCACCTGCCATAGACGTTTCCAACGTGGAACTTTGCGAAGAACTGCCCACCGGCGCAGTAAAACGACCGTCGCGGCTGAAACAGTTCATCGTTTACGCCACCCGTAATATCCTCACCAAACTGAGCGACACGCAATACATGGTGGTTTGTATGCTTGAAGCGCCGCTTCTGGCGTTGCTGCTTTCATACATTATCCGCTATTACGATATAGCCGGCGAATACTCATTCGAACTGAACGAAAATGTGCCCATCTATATCTTCATTGCCGTGGTGATTGCCATTTTCATCGGATTGTCCATGAGCGCCGAAGAAATCATCAAAGACCGGAAAATACTCAAACGCGAAGCCTTCCTCAACCTGAGCCGCGGCAGTTACCTGTTCTCGAAAATATTGGTATTGTTCGCCATATCGGCTATACAGACCGCTCTGTTTGTGATAGTGGGCAATTTGGTGATGGGCATCCACAACATGACCTTTATTTATTGGTTGGCGCTGTTTTCAGCATGGGCGTGTGCCAACATGATGGGATTAATCATTTCCGACACCTTCAAATCGGTGGTCACCATCTATATTCTCATTCCGTTCATCGTGATTCCGCAATTGATGCTGAGCGGGGTGTTGCTGCGGTTCGAGAAAATCAACCCTACCATTTCCGAACCGGCTTCCGTGCCGTGGTACGGCGAAATCATCACTGCCCGCTGGGCTTTCGAGGCTTTGGCGGTGGAACAGTTTTCCAACAACAAATATGAACAAGTGTTTTATCCGTATGAGAAAACGATGAGTGTTGCCGAATTTAGGAAAAGTTACTGGTTGATAGAGATGAAAAATAAATTGGCGTCGGTAAAAGAGGCGTTTGAACAAAACCAACCGGTTAATGATGAAACATTGAAACTGTTAGCCAATGAGATAGCCATCGAAAACACCTATCAGCAAAAAGTGCAGTTTGACTTCCGCCAACAATTGACCAATGGCTTGTCAGCCGATTTAATCAGCCGGACGTCGGAATATTTCGATCAATTAAATCGTTACTACACAGCATTGTACAATAAAGCGTCCGAATTAAAGAACGAACAGGTAACCAATTGGTCGAGCGACAGTTTAATGGCGCTGAAATCGAAACATTTTAACCAAAACCTTGCCGATTTGGTGAAAAACAGCAACGAAATATACCGCTTGGTGGAATACAACGGGCGGCTTTTGCAGAATTATCACCCTATCTACAAAGATCCGGACCATCCGTTTATCAAGGCGCAATTCTACGCGCCGGTGAAAAATGTATTTGGTACGCCTTTTCCGACCGTGTGGGTAAATATCATTATTATATGGTGTTTCAACATTTTCTTTTATTTTGTGCTGTATTTCAGATGG
>JAISKR010000093.1 GCA_031260845.1 Bacteroidales bacterium | reverse complement strand
TTTTTTGTTGTTTTGACATAACGATTTTTTTTAGGTGATTTAATTTAATTATTGATGATAAAATTTATAAAATGTTTTCGATTGGAAGGTTTCTCCGGGGCGCAACACCACCGGAGGATATGCCGGATGGTTAATGCTGTCGGGGAAATGCTGGGTTTCTAAGCAGAACGCGGAACGTTCGGGATAGCGTTTACCGTATTTGGCGGCAAATTCGCCTGTCATCCAGTTGCCGGTATATAATTGTACACCCGGCTCGGTGGTGAAAGTATCCATAGCGATACCCGTCTTGGGCGACACGGCTTTGGCGCAAAGGGACAATTCCTGCCCTTGCTTGTTCAGCACGTAAGTGTGGTCATAGCCTTTCCCGAAACGCAGTTGCTCGAAATCGTCATTGATGCGTGCACCTATTGTATGCGGCGTGCGGAAATCCATCGGCGTTCCGGCTACCGGCTCGGCATCACCATAAGGGATATTCGTGTCGTCGGTGGGCAAATAGGCGTCGGCGTTGATGGTGAGCAGGTGGTCGCCGATATATGCGTCGCCTGCACCCGAAAGGTTGAAATAGGAATGATTGGTCAGATTGAGAATGGTGGGTTTGTCCGTCGTTGCCGTGTAGCCAATTTGCACGGTATTGTCGTCGGTCAGCGTATAGACCACTTTTACGGTCAGCGTTCCCGGGTAGCCTTCTTCGCTGTCGGGCGATATATAGGTTAATTTCAAGGTTTGATGGTTGGTCTGCACTGCATCCCACACTACGGCGTTGAAGCCTTTCAGTCCGCCGTGCAAATGGTTGGGACCGTTGTTGACCGCCAATTTGTATGATTTGCCGTCGAGCGTAAACAGCCCTTTTGCGATGCGATTGCCTACCCGTCCGCACACAGCGCCGAAATACGGCTCGGCAGACGCCATATATTCTTCAATATTATTGTGTCCCAACACTACGTCAACCGCTTTGCCGCCCTTATCAAGAACGTGCAGAGATACGATTTTCGCGCCGTAATTGGTCACAGCCATTTCTAAACCGTTTTGATTAGTCAGAATGAACAAATTAACGGCTTTCCCGTCAATGGCTTTCTGAAAATCACTGCTTTTTAATCCGCCCAACGTTAATACTTTCGCCATATTAAATTTAGGTTTAAACTTTGAATTTTAGACTCTTATCACTTCTAAACGCCTAAAATCCGCCGTTTTATCCGATGCAAATATAGGAATTATTTTCTTTTGTGCGAAAAAAACTTTTTTGTTTGCCAAAGGAAACTATCGGGGAAAAAAATATCGGGATGCTCCGGCAAGCGTTCAAAAATGCCGTAAACGGAAGATCCGCTTCCCGACATGATTGCATAAATGGCGCCCAAATCATATAATTTATTTTTTATTCGTTCGATTTCAGGGTATTTTTTAAAAACGGATTTTTCAAAATCATTGGTGATATGATATTTCCATTCAGTCACAGGCAGTTGCAATAATTCAGTCAACCGGATATTCCTGACCAACGGCTGAACCAACGAATATGCTTCGGCAGTGCTCACCGAAACAGGCGGTTTCACGAGCAGAAGACTGTAACCATCTAAGGAAAGTGGGATTTCTTGCAACACGTCGCCCTTTCCCGTTCCCAAAGCAGGCACAGAGCGGATGAAAAAAGCGCAATCGCTACCCAAACGGGCGGCAAAACGGCTCAGTTCGTCGTCAGATAAGGAAAGACCGCATAAACGATTCAACGCAAGTAGCGTGAAAGCAGCGTCGGAGGAGCCGCCACCCAAGCCGGCGCCCACCGGTATTTGCTTGTGCAGGCGTATTTTCATCGGCGGCAACCCGCAGGCTTCATTCAGTAAATCGTAGGCTTTGCAACACAGGTTGGCGCCGGGGCGTTCATTTTCCAACCAACTGCCGCTACATTCAAAGTCCAATCCGGCGCCTGCATCGGACAGTTCAATTTCCAGCCTGTCCGATAAGGGAATCGGGTAAAAAACGGTTTCAATATCGTGGAAACCATCGCTACGCCTTGCTACAACCCGCAACCCGATATTTATTTTTGCATTGGGATAAACGACCATCATCAAAATTTTGAAACAAAGTAAAACATATTTTTCGCTTCATGCTAATTTTTTCACAAAAAATGCTTTTTTTTGCAAAATGAAATTGAACGGAATATTTGGATGGTTGACGGCATTGATGCTGTTTTGCTGCGGAACGACAAATGGGCGGCATATCGAGTTGGAAGTGATTTCGCATGATTCACTGTCATTTCGCTATTTGTATGTGCTGGATGCAGGCAATAACGATACGCTCGCGGTTTTCGATTCCTTGTATGTCGGAGGCGCCAAGCGAAACACGCTCTATTTTTCCGCAAATAAAGCGCAAAATATCAGGTTGCTATTGCTGACTACCGCATGGCAGCGCATAGAGAGCGCCTCGTTTGCCGTGTCTGCCCGACATCCGGCTTTTGCGGTGACCATCGACGATTTACAAATGAACGTTGCCGGAAAAGATTTCCGATACCCGCAAAAAAATGAAGACGACAACTCATATTGGATGTTTTTGCTGATTTTCTTCGCCGTCAAAATCCTGATTTCCACCGCCTATATCTATGCGCTGAACCTGCCGCGCTCTCTTCTTTACAGCGTGTCCGGCGTTTTTCTGCTCAGTTCGCTCATTTATTGGAGTTTACCGGTTTATTATCTCTTTCGGATATTGACAATGCTTGTTTTTGAGTTTGGCTTGCTGTTTCTGACCGAAAGGAAAAAATTGCCCTTGTTGCATAATGCGCTGTTGGTGATTGCCGAGAATATTGCAGGAGTTGGACTGATTGAATTTGTATATTTATTTTATGTTTTCTGGTAAGGGGAAAAAAACAAAACAGAACGGTTCTCCCGAACGGTTCTGTTTAATACAACTATTAACTTATGAGAAAAAACTACTGCTATATGAAATTATTTATATTCTAATTAATCCTTATGCCTATTGAAATACAATTACCGTGCCAAACTTATTTTAAATGTATTTTTTTTACTCTAAATTTTTGTTAAAATTAATAAATGAGCCGTTTTATCTGGTGTTTTGCAACTATTTTTGTGAAATTCATTTAGAATAATTACTTTCGTAAAATTTTCTATCATTAAGAATGTCCGGTAAAAAAAATCCTTTTTGCTTGTTGGTTCTGCTATTGGAATGTTTACCATTGTATGCACAGTTCTACGAAAGCGGTGTTAATCCACCTTCTGTTCGTTGGCAACAAATCAACACAGCGCATTTTCGCGTGATTTTCCCTGTGGATATTAGCCATGAGGGACAATATGCCGCTAATGTGCTGGAATATATTTACGCATCGGAGGGTAAATCGCTCAATCACCTTCCGGCAAAGGTTCCGGTGGTGCTTCACAATCGTCCCGCTTTTTCCAACGGCATGGTTACGTGGGCGCCCAAGCGTTCAGAATGGTATCTCACAGCGCCTTACAACAATTATGCCCAAAACTGGCTGGAACAATTGGCGCTGCACGAATACAGGCACGTCGTACAAATCGACAAACTCAATCAGGGCTTTACCAAAGGCTTGGGATACCTTATCGGACAACAAGCGGTGGGCGTCGCATCAGCCATGACGCCTTACTGGTATTTGGAAGGCGACGCGGTGCTCACCGAAACGGCATTAAGCAATAGCGGCAGGGGACGCAATCCCGCGTTCGAGATGCCTTTGCGAACCATCGCCCTCTCCACAGGGCGCCATCACTACGATAAAGCCGCGTTTGGCTCGTATCGTCACCATGTACCCAATCATTATGAATGGGGCTATCAGATGGTAGCGTGGACAAAGAAAAATTACGGAATGGAGGTTTTCTCCCATGCGGAAGATTATGTGGCACGGCATCCTTTCCTGCTTTACCCCTTTTCCATAGCGTTGAAGAAGCAAACAGGATTAGGGACTCCCAAAAGATACGACAAAGCCTTTGAAGAACTGACCGCAGGTTGGAAAAAACAGGCAGAACAGATGCCTCATGTTGATTATACGCCCGTCAAT
>JAISKR010000041.1 GCA_031260845.1 Bacteroidales bacterium | reverse complement strand
CGAATATCCCATCAGCGACCCTGTGTTTGATGGCGTTTCTTATACGTGGAACATCAGCACTGACATTCTATCACCCGTGCACATTCTCTACAATCCTCTTAGTCATACGGCGGATTCAGCGGTTATGACACTAAAATTCGACGTGAAAACCGACTGTGAATTTGAATCTCACTCTCGCGCCGAAATTCACGGCACGGTGAACGGCAGTTGCGGCGACTCGGAAATCACGCAAACCACCCTGCGCCTCGTGATACGCGAAGGACTTCCCGCCGATTACAACGAATACGAGGTAACCATTGCCAACGACCTGTCTATCCTTACAGATGCCGAAGAAAACTTTACCATCAATGTGAAACGCACAAGAGGCAGCGAATTGACCGATGCGGTGCGTGAAAACGTGTGTATTCAACTGCCGGACGGCGTGGATTACGTGACCGGATCGTGGACGAACGTGGCAAGTGCAGCAGGTATGAATCTGCTGAGCAACACGGTGGCAAACGGCGTGCGCAGCGTGGTTTTCTCAATGCCCGGCGGATTGAGCGGTGCAATAGATTATACATTCAGCGTGAAATTGCAAATGACCGAGCCAGCCAAACTGAGATCGGACAGCACTTACAATATACAGGTTGTGACACGCTACCACACTGACGGATTGTATTGCGGCGCCAATGCCTGCCAACCAAGGGACATCATTACCACCAGCAACTATCCTTTCACCAAACTCACGGTAAGCGGCGAAGCGATAGACATAAGCACGACCATACTGTGCGGCTCGGCGGATTATCTGATTGAGATTAACCCGTCATCAGGCATCACCATTGAGGGCGGCAACATCATCACCGGAACGCTGAGCAAACCGGGTGTGCACTACATCCCGTTCACGGCAATCAATGCAAAGGGCGAGCGCACTACTTACACGGTGCGGGTGGAATATCGCCTGCCGTTTGACGCCTTGGTGGTCAGTCGCTACGGCAACAAATTAGCGGTGATTAACAACCCCGACAACAACGGCGGGTTTACGTTCCGCTGGTATCGCTGGTGGCACAAGGCAGAGGACGCTACGGACTTTGTGGCGGCAGGCAACGCGCAGATATTCAGCGCGGGCACAGGCTACGAACAACTCAACCCCTGCGACCGATGGTGGGTAGAGGCGGTGACTACCGATGGCGACACCATACGCACCTGCGAGAGCGATCCATGCAGCCTGCCCGTACAGCCACGCCGCGCCTCGGTGAGCGGATACCCCAATCCGGTGCCGACCAACGCCAGCCTCACGATTGACGCCGACGTGGACGATGAGCAACTGCGCGATGCGGTGATTTACGTGTATAGCGAAACAGGCGTATTGCTACGTATCGTGCCGGTAACAGGACAAATCACGACCGTACAAACGCCCGCCACACCCGGCTTGTATCTGTATCTCTTTCAGGCAAAACATAAGGGGCAGATGGAACTGTACCTCAAATGGTTGGACAGATACGAAAGGCAAGACGGCGAAAATACGCCGATTGGTCTTATCCTGTGTGCCGAAAGCAGCCGCGAACAGGTCGAATTACTGGAAATGCACAAAGACGGAATCATGGTTGCAGAATATTGGACGGAATTGCCCCCTAAAAAAATGCTGGAACAAAAAATCCATTCCATTCTTATCGAGACCAGAGAACGTTTGGAACGAAATAAAGCATTATTACCCAACAAAAACATATAGCGATGGCAAAAAATAATATAAACAAAAAAATAGCGATTGCGTCCGCAGTGAGGACGCAATTCAATATGAACAAAATCACCAATATGAAGACAAAAATACTTTGCGCCCTGTTATGTATAGCCGGCTCGCTTTATGCGCAGGATTCCACGCAAGTGGCGGCGCCTGCCAACAGTTCGTCATCGCGCCACGAGGTTTCCATTTACGGCGGCGGCGGATTCTCGTCGTTGCACTACCGCTCTTTCGGCGGACAAAAGGATGGTTTCGGCGGACAGGGCGGCTTGGGCTACACATGGTTTTTCCGTGAGGCATGGGGCGTCAACATCAATGTGGGCGTGTCGTCCTATCGCAGCAAAATGAGGCTCAACGATTTCCGCGACCACTATCCTGCGGTGGACATTGACGGTAACGATTTCGATTTCCGCACGACCATCAACCAGACAGAAAAGCACCATGCGCTGTTTTTCGATATTCCGCTAATGTTCCAGTACGTGCAGCCCAAACAGAGCGGTTGGTGGTTTGCCGTTGGCGGAAAGGCAAGCATTCCGCTGTCCGCGAAGACCAAAGGCAACGCATCGTTTGTCACCAGCGGCTACTACGAATACGAGGACTATGAATATTTCGACCCGCTGATGGCAGGTTTCGGACAGTTCAGTGGCGCCGTAAACCCATCCGTTTCGCTAAAAACATCGTGGACTGCAATTTTGGAAGGCGGTTGGCACTTTCGATTGGAAGAATACTGGCGGCTCTATGTCGGCTTTTACTTCGACTTCGGGCTGAACAACATTCAAAAAACGGAAGACCGCCATATTGTAGCGTTTGATGCAGCACATCCTACGGAATATGCGCCCGTTGGCAGCGTGTTGACATCGCGCTACACACGTGCCGACGGATACACCGCGCCCTACATGGACAAATTGTCGCAATTGGCGGGTGGTATCAAGGTGCGATTAACGTTTTTGCCGTCGAGTAATAAAAAGAATAAACTCGTACTACCGCCTATTCTTCCACCTTTTCCTCCTGACAAACAGGTTAAAAAGCCCGATACAATTCCGCCATCGACTCCACCGGTTCCGGAACTGCCATACGAACCCATACCGGCAGATTTAGAATTGACGCCGGAGCCTGACATTACGGAAACGCCAGGTGATATCAAAGACCTCATGTCGTATTTGTCCGGCGAGGCATTCGAGTTTAATAGTTTCGAACTGACTCCCGCAGCACAAGAGGCGATGGATTATGTGGCTGATTGGTTAACCAACCAACCGAATGTTCGCATTGAGTTGGAAGGGCATACCGACAACAAAGGTACGCCGGCATACAATCAAAAATTGTCCGAACGTCGAGCCAAAGTGATGTGTGACTATCTGATAACAAAAGGCATCGCCTCCGAACGGTTATCCTACAAAGGTTACGGACTTACCAAGCCCATAGCCACCAACGATACCGAAGAAGGACGCCAGAAAAACCGCCGAATGGGAATAAAAATCGTCCACTAATTATCCTTTGGCGGCTGTCACTGCCTTCAACCACGTTCCGTAGGCTTGCCGATAAGCGTCTTTATTAGCGTTTTCAGGCTCTATGACCGCAATCTTTTCAAGCGAGGCAAAGGCTTCCTTGTTGGATGCATAGATACCTGCGCCGATGCCTGCGCCTTTGGCAGCGCCTGCCGCGCCGTCGGTGTCATACAGTTCGATGACGGCTCCGCTTGTGTTTGCCAGCGCCTGTCTGAACAGCGGACTGAGAAACATATTTGCGTTGCCGGCGCGTATCACCCGTGTATCCATTCCCATTCCGCCCATTATATCCATTCCGTATTTGAACGAAAATACAATGCCTTCCTGTGCCGCACGAAGAATATCCGACCTGTTGTGTATGTTGAAATTGATGCCGTGGAAAGAACAGCCCGGCTCTTTGTTTTCAAGCATACGCTCGGCGCCGTTTCCGAAAGGAACAATGGACACGCCTCTTGCCCCGATGGGCGATTGCAGCGCCAATTCATTCATTTGCGCATAACTTACCCCTTCCGGCACCACATTCCGGCGCAGCCACGAATTGAGAATCCCTGTGCCGTTGATGCAAAGAAGCACTCCCAAACGGGTTTGTTCCGCGCTGTGGTTGACGTGTGCAAAAAGATTGACGCGCGACAAGGGGTCGTAATTTACGTTTCCCAATACGCCATATACAACGCCGGACGTTCCGGCAGTAGATGCAATTTCGCCCGGGTTGAATACATTCAGCGACAGTGCATTGTTGGGTTGGTCGCCGGCACGGTAGGTGACGGGCGTGCCCGCCTTTAAACCGAGTTCCGCCGCTGCTTTTGCAGATACTAACCCTTGGACGCCGAAAGAGGGCTTGACGTCGGGAAAGAAAGAACGGTCGAAACCGAAATGTTGCAATACTTTATCCGACAAACTGTTGGTCTGGAAATCCCAGAAAATGCCTTCCGACAAGCCTTCCACAGTCACAACCACGTCGTCTGTCAGTTTCATGCCGATGTAATCGCCCGGCAGCATCAACTTGTCAATACGCTCGTAGATATGCGGTTCGTGCTCTTTTACCCATGCCAACTTGGCAGCAGTAAAATTACCCGGCGAGTTGAGCAGATGCGACAGGCATTCTTCCTTTCCGATGCTCTCAAACGCGCGTTCACCGTAAGGTACAGCCCGACTGTCGCACCATATTATCGCCGGACGAAGCACTTGACGGGCTTTGTTCACCAATACCAAGCCGTGCATTTGCCATGAAATGCCGATGGCTTTAATATCCTCAGCCTGCACTTTCACTTGCTGTATGACCGACAGATGCGCTTTTTTCAGGTTTTCCCACCACATTTCGGGTTCCTGTTCAGCCCAGCCCGATTGGGCAGCGTGTATGGGCATTTCAACTTTGGGAAAAAAATCTGTTGCAACTGTTTTTCCCGATTCGGCGTCAAGCAAGCACGCTTTCACCGAAGAACTTCCTATATCGTAACCTAAAAGATACATTATATATATATGTATTAAAAAATGAATAAATAAATGATGATGCAAATATAGATATTTTTTTATTTTTTTTTGCTATTTGTTGTTAAAATAAAAAAAAGCCGTACCTTTGCGCACCAATTTTCAAAGTAAAAATCAAAGCATACAGGTAGTAAATATGGATTTAATAGCCTGATATAGTAAATGTTATGAGTAAAAGGAAAAAGATATCAGCCGATAGGCGCAAAGAAGCAAACAAGCAAAGAAGTTTCGCTATTCTTCGGAATTGCCCTACATCACCGCGTAAAATGCGTTATGTAGTTGACATGATTCGCGGACAGGAAGTGAACCGAGCATTAGACATTCTGAAATTCAGCAATAAAAGCGTTGCTGAACGGGTTGAAAAACTCCTCAAATCTGCAATTGCCAACTGGCAACAGAAGAACGAGGGAGAACGCCTTGAAGACAATGTATTAGTGGTGTCGGAAGTGAAGGTGGACAGCGGTCGCGTGATGAAACGCCTTCGTACAGCCCCTCAGGGACGCGGATACCGAATGCTGAAACGTTCCAACCACGTTACCTTGGTGGTGGACAAATTGAAAGTTGCTGAAAAAGAAATTCAAACTAAAACACAAACAAAATAAGTAACTGTAAATGGGACAAAAAACAAATCCAATTTCAAATCGTCTTGGAATCATCAAAGGATGGGACTCCAACTGGTATGGCGGTAAAAACTTCTCCGAAAAAATCGTTGAAGATAATAAAATCCGCAAATATCTTAACGCACGCTTGGCAAAAGCCAGCATTTCAAAAATCATCATCGAGAGAACCCTCAAACTTATCACAGTTACCGTACACACTGCGAAACCCGGATTAATCATAGGTAAAATGGGGCAGGAAGTGGACAAGTTGAAGGAAGAATTGCGGAAAATCATTAATATCGACGCTAAAAAGGGAAGTGGAGATGACGCGGCTTCGGGCAGCGTTTCAAAAGATATACAAATCAACATTTTTGAAATCAAACGTCCTGAATTGGATGCCACCATCGTAGCCAACAACATTGCACGTCAGGTGGAAGGCAAAATTTCCTACCGTCGTGCCATGAAAATGTCTATCCAGTCCACCATAAGGATGGGCGCCGAGGGTATCAAAATCATTGCTTCCGGTCGTTTGGGTGGCGCCGAAATGGCTCGTACCGAAATGTTGAAAGAAGGACGTATTCCCTTGCATACTTTCCGTGCCGATATTGACTATGCACTGGCGGAAGCGCTCACCAAAGTAGGACTGATTGGCATCAAGGTGTGGATTTGCAACGGCGAAGTATATGGCAAACGCGATTTGTCGCCCAATGTAGTCAATTATGCCGCTTCGATAGCCGGCGCCAACAATGGACGCCCTCAACGCGGTGAATACCGTGACAGAGGCGATCATGGCGGCGACCGCAGAGATCGTGGCGATAGAAACGACCGCAACCGCGGAGACCGTAGAGGCGGCGGTGGAGATCGTGGAAACCGCGGAGGCGGAGCAAGACGCAATTAATATATGTAAAATCGATTTATAAATAAAAATCAGGCAATTCCGATGCGCCGTTACCATTGGCATTGCAAAACAAAAATTAAAAAGAAGTAAAAAATGTTACAGCCTAAAAAAACAAGATTCAGGAGGCAGCAGAAGGGACGCATGAAGGGAAATGCTCAACGCGGGCATGAACTTTCATTTGGCTCATTCGGTATCAAAACCCTCGAAAATGCATGGATAACGGGACGCCAGATAGAAGCTGCACGTCAGGCAATCACACGTTACATGAAACGTGAAGGTCAATTATGGATTCGTATCTTTCCGGATAAACCGATTACTAAAAAACCAGCCGAAGTTCGTATGGGTAAAGGTAAAGGAGCGCCGGAAGGATTTGTAGCGCCCATCACACCGGGTCGCATTATGTTTGAGATTGAAGGAGTTTCGTTCGAAATAGCGAAGGAAGCGCTTCGTCTTGGTGCACAAAAACTGCCCGTACAAACAAAGATGATTGTACGTCGCGATTATGTATTTGAACAACAATAAAGGGATACGGAATATGAAAACGTCAGAAATAAAAGAATTGTCAACCCCAGAGTTGAAAGAACGTATTGAAGTAGAAAAGAATACGTTGGTGAAGATGAGATTAAATCATGCCGTATCACCCTTAGATAATCCGATGAAGTTGAGGTATGTGCGCAAGGATATTGCACGCTTGCTCACCGAATTGACAAAAAGAGAATCAGCCGAACAAAACTAATCAGATGACAATGGAAAAAAGAAATTTAAGAAAAGAGCGTATCGGTGAAGTGGTGAGCAGCAAGATGAATAAAACCATCGTAGTTGCCGTTAAGACCAAAGTAAAACACCCGATTTACGGTAAGTTTGTAAATAAAACCTCTAAATTTTACGCACACGACGAAGAAAATACTTGTGGAGCCGGTGATACCGTCCGCATTATGGAAACCCGTCCGCTGAGCAAAAGTAAGAGTTGGAGATTAGTTGAAATCATTGAAAGAGCGAAATAACCATGATACAGCAGGAAAGTAGATTAAGCGTAGCCGACAATAGCGGCGCGAAAGAAGTGTTGTGCATCCGCGTACTGGGCGGCACGAAAAGGCGTTATGCCAGCGTGGGTGATACAATTGTAGTGGCAGTGAAAGACGCATTACCTGCCGGTGAAGTAAAGAAAGGCTCAGTAAGCAAAGCCGTAGTGGTACGCACCACGAAGGAAATACGCCGTGCTGACGGTTCTTACATTCGCTTCGACGACAATGCAGTAGTATTACTCAATAATGCAGGTGAAATCAGAGGAACCCGTATTTTCGGACCTGTTGCCCGCGAATTGCGCGACGGTTTCATGAAAATAGTTTCATTAGCACCTGAAGTGTTGTAAACAATTCAAAATAAAAGAGAAATGAGTCTTAAATTACATATTAAAAAAGGCGATACGGTCATCGTCAATGCCGGAGATGATAAAGGCGCTCAGGGACGAGTGCTGGAAATCGTACAGGATAAGAAAAAAGGGATACGCGCTATCGTAGAAGGTGTCAATATGGTCACCAAACATACCAAGCCCAATGCCAAAAACACCAATGGCGGTTTTGTGCAAAAGGAAGCGCCCATCCAGATTTCCAATCTGAATCCGGTTGACCCTAAAGAAAAGAAGGCAA
>JAISKR010000017.1 GCA_031260845.1 Bacteroidales bacterium | reverse complement strand
ATTTCCGCCAAAGCATCGAAGACATTGAAAATATTTTGATATACAACAACGCCGGACAGGCTATCCGTGTGCGCGAAGTGGGCACGGTGGTGGAACATTTTGCCCTGCCAAGCATCAACAGACAGGATCGCGAGCGTACAGTGCTGGTACAGGGGTCTGTTTACGGCAAACCGCTTTCGGAAGTGGTGGCAGGCGTTAGAGCGGAATTGGCAAGCATTGACATACCGAATGGCATTGCCATCAAGATTGGCGGCTCCATTGAAGACCAGGAGGAAACATCGGGCGACATGATGATGCTCCTTGTGCTCATTGTGGTGCTGGTTTATATTGTGATGGCTACACAGTTTGAGTCGTTCAAGTATCCGTTTATCATCATGTTTTCCCTGCCGTTTGCCTTTTCGGGCGTACTGTTGGCGCTATGGATTTCAGGCATCACGCTGAATATGATGTCGATGATTGGCGGCGTCATGCTGGTAGGTATCGTGGTGAAAAACGGTATCGTGCTGATTGACTACATCAACCTGAATCGCGAACGCGGAATGACTTTGACGCAGGCGGTTATTTCCGGCGGCAAGTCGAGGTTGCGCCCTGTGATAATGACCACCGCAGCCACCATTCTGGGTATGCTTCCCATGGCGTTGCGCTTGGGCGAAGGCGCCGAGTTGTGGCAACCGATGGGCGTAGCGATTGTAGGCGGCCTGACGGTATCCACAGTCCTTACATTAGTTGTAATACCGGTGGTATATACAATGTTCGGCGCCAGCGACCTCAAAAAGGAACGCAAACGGGTGCAGTCGGAAATACAAGAATTGAATGTTTAAAAAAGATGAAAGTTGCAGGCGGTTATACATTGTTATTGGTTGTTATATGGTTTGTTAGCCTGCAACTTTCTTTTTTAAAATCAAATTAAAATCAAAAATATAAATTAGCATGAAAGCAGTTTTTATTTCATACAATCAGGCTCATACGGAGCAGGTACAGAATGTTTTAGACCGTTACCATGTGCGTGGATTCACGCAATGGACAGGCGTCAAAGGGCGCGGCAGCAACGACGGCGAGCCGCACTACGGCAGCCATGCGTGGCCCGGAATGAACGTGGCGGTGTTGGCATTCATGGACGACGAAAAAGTGCCCACCCTTTTGGAAGCCTTGCATCAATTGGATGAAGAAGCCGAACAGCAAGGATTGCGGGCGTTCGTCTGGACTATGGACGAGACATAATTGATAATTGCCAATTCATCAGCAATATCGAGGTAATGGACAAAAGGAATGATAATTTTGTTGTAATCAATTTATAATCATAATTTTGCATCCAAAAAGTGAAATAAGTAAAAATCTGCATTTTCTGCAGATCAAAAATCACCCGCAAAAACGAACTCAAACAAATGTTGCAGGAATCGGTGATTAGCGCTGTTGAACGTGAATAGTCCCAATAGGTTTATATTTCATCATCCCATGCCGCCCGAATAATTGCCCTTATGTTCGCTTCGGGCGTGATGGGCGGAATAGCGCATCCTGCCCCCAATACCAAGCGCGGATTGCCTTTATAGATATTCAAGATTTTACGGGCTTCGTCCGTTATTTTCTGCGGCGTTCCCAAGGCAAGTACGCCGCTTGGGTCTATCGTACCGAACAGGGTGATGCGGTCGTGGAAAGCACGGTAGATATCTTCGGTAGGCGTTTTATAATCTAATTCGGCGGCGTCAAAGGGGATGGTTGCCATTTTATCCAATATCAATTTTGTGTCGCCACAGATATGTACTAAATAGGGAACGCCGCAATGATGGGCTTCATCAATCATCTCTAATTCGGAAGGTACGGCGAAACGGGCATACAGATCGGGCGAAATCATATCCGGTCCTGCCAGACTGTCGCCGTGAGACACCATATCCGAACCCGCCTCTACCATCATTCGCACAAATTGCCGGCAGACGCCTACCGACCAGTCTATCAACTGCAATGACCGTTCTTCGTCCATCAATAAATCCATCATGAACACTCCGGGCGAGCGCATGGCGCAGGCTAAGGAAAAGGGCGCCTGATCGCAATTTCCCCGTACAAATATCTCGTTGCCGAAGTATTTCTTCATTATTTTGATGGTTTCTATTGAATGTTGAAGACGTCGATCGCCGGATACGTCCATTTTTGTCAAGCGTTCAACTTCTTCAATCGATTCCAGCAATACGCCATGCGCACGTGCCGGAAAATCGTCGGGATAATCCGTCGGCACGCCCACCGCACTGGCTATCAAGGCTGTATCAACGTCAAACAAAATGCCGTCCACCTGATATTTCTCCACAAATTGTATGTGGCATTTGGCTGCAATTTCAGGGTTGTCTCGGTACTGTTTCATGGTATAACCTGCTTCGCGGGCTGCCAGCATAAAATTATGCAGCATCACGGGGCGTCTGTCGGGCATGATACCGTGCAAAGCGGCATTGATTCTTTCGTATCCGTTCATCGTATTATTTTTTATGATTAATTATTTCTTTATTTTCCAAATCTGCTCCATGTCTTCCAATGTTTTCCCTTTTGTTTCGGGGATGAATTTCCATGCAAATATACATGACAACGCCGCCATAACGCCGAATAATCCGAAGGAAAAAGCGTGATTCAGGTTATTGAGCAGCCATTCGTTCTTGTCGAGCAGAGGGAAGGTGGACGAAACCGCGTAATTGGTAATCCACTGCACCGCTACGGCAACCGACATGAGCCTGCTGCGAACGGCATTCGGAAACATCTCGGAAAGAAGCACCCACGTGATGGGTCCCCATGAGAAGGCAAAGGAAGCGACAAAACCGAGCACACAAACCAAGGCTATCAGCCCGAGGTTATGCGTATAAAAACTGACGGCTAATATGCACATAAAGATACACATACCCATAGAACCCAGCATCAGCAATGGCTTACGACCGAACTTGTCCACCGTGAAAATAGCCACCAAAGTGAAGGCTACGTTGACTACTCCCACCAGCACCGTTTGCAGCATAGCCGAATCCGTACTCTGCCCCATGCTTTTGAATATTTCGGGGGCATAATACAGCATCACCTGAATACCTACGAGTTGCTGGAAAGCGGACAGCAACAGCCCCGCCACCCAGATGCGCCAACCGAGTTTCAAGCCTTTCACGACGACTTTTTCAACAGATGAGCGGATAGCGGTTATTTCCTCCTGTATGGTAGCGCCTGCGGTAAGTTTTCTCAATATGTCCGTGGCTTTTTTCTCTCTGCCTTGCATGACCAACCAACGCGGGCTTTCGGGAACAAACAGCAGACACAAAAGGAAAAGTACCGCCGGAACAATAGAAGAGGCAAACATCCAACGCCAGCCAACTTGCTCATTCCAAAGCGTATCTCCCTGCCGCATAATGGCAAAATTCACGAAATAGACCACTAACATACCGCCCACAATCGCCAATTGATTCCATGAAACCAATTTCCCGCGAATAGCGGCAGGTGCAATTTCTGCAATATACATGGGCGACAGCATGGAAGCCAGTCCCACGCCCATACCGCCGATAATCCGGTAAAAAATAAACTGCCACAGATACGTATGGTCGCCGGCGCCGGGCATGGCAAAACCGATTTCCGGCATAGCCGAGCCGATGCCGGAACAGGCGAACAGGACGGCAGCAAAAATCAGACTCTTTTTGCGTCCGTATTTTTGGCTGAAAAATCCCCCCAACGCACTGCCTGCAACACAGCCCAACAAAGCGCCGGACACCATCACGCCCAACAGCGTATGCGCCACCGTGTCGGAAAAATGATACGGCTGGATGAAGAAACTATCCAACGAACTAATCGCGCCCGAAATGACGGCTGTGTCATACCCGAACAGGAAGCCTCCCAAAGTGGCTACCAGCGCTATTCCATATACTAACGGTTTATTCATATTCATTATATATTATTATTGTATTTCCTTTAATGCTTCATACACAGCCATCAGATTACAGGGCGGCGTGAATTTGGGGACTTCGCAACCGCCGGAACTGGTATGTTTGGCGCCGCCTTCCTTCACGCATCGTTTCACTGAGTCCTTTACCATCCGTACACTGCCTTGCAACAGCACGGATACAGGGTCGTAGTTGCCGTTAAGACAGGTTATATCTCCGTAAAGTTCTCCGGCTTTGTCTAATGGAACCATCCAGTCGATATCAATGATATCGCAGTATTGCACGGGAAGTTGCTCTAAAAAAGGTGTGATATTCCCGCAAATGTGCAGTTTGGTCATGCCGCCTGCATCCTTTATCACTTTCAAAAGCCTTTCTTCGTATTGCAAGGCTAAATCTTGATAGGCATTAGGACCTGCTACGGAAGCGATGGCGTCGCCTACGCCGATAATGTCGGCTCCGGCAGCAATCTGCGCTTTGGCAAAGAGCGTGGCTTGTTCTAAACATATCTCCAACAAGTCAACCACAAATTCACGGTCTTCGTAAATATCCATCAGAAAATTGTTGACTCCCCGCAAATCGGCGGACATGGCGAAGCAACCTTCCACCCATCCGATGACGGCAAAGTCGTTGCCCACTTCTCGCTTCAACAGTTCCGTACCTTTGATACGGTCAGTCATCCGGCGACCATTCTCCACAGCCACCGGTTTTACCTTCAACAGGTCGCTCTTTTCCTTGATCAATAATTCACTTTCGTGAGGCACTTCATCAGTGGGAAACACCACATTCATGCCCATATCGGCGCACTCGCGCATCGGGTCGGATATGGTCGAAACGGCGTCAATGCCGTATTTCTGCATACACACAATGTTCCCCTGCGCTAATTTCCTGTAATTTTGGCAATATTCCGAATAGGAAACGCCGATTTCTTTCGCTGCAAAAAACATCAAGATATTCAGGTTCGGTATCCTGTCCACCGGTTGGCTGTTGATTCTTGCCAACACTCGTTCTTTACTGTTCATTAATATTATATAAAATTATATTCATTTACTTTCCGAAGTTAGCATCGAAAGCGATAGCAGACGGTTCAAAATCGTATCCCTTCACTAACCGGCAGGATTCAATTGCGCCCTGCTCACGATCCATCGCGCTGTCTTCCCATTCTACGGACAGAGGACCGTGATAACCGATTGAATTGAGGGCACGGATGATTTCTTCAAAACGGATATTGCCTCTTCCAATACTGCGGAAGTTCCAGGAACGGCGAGGGTCTCCGAAAGTGACATGTCCGCCGAATATGCCCACCTGCTTGGGTACATTGCTCCAATAGACATCTTTCATGTGCACATGAAAAATTCTATCTGAAAATTCATAAATAAAATCGACGTAATCCACACCTTGATACCCTAAGTGACTGGGATCGTAATTGAATCCGAACGCCGGATGATTGTCCACCGCTTCCAATGCGCGGCGGGCGGAAAACGTGTCAAACGCAATCTCCGTAGGATGCACTTCTAATGCATAGCGGATACCCAGCCGGCTGTATTCATCTAAGATGGGTTTGAAACGCCGCCCGAAATCGGCATATCCATCTTCAATCATTTGTTCCGATACGGGCGGGAATGAATACAAAAGATGCCAGATGGAACTGCCGGTGAAACCGTTTACGGTTTTAATGCCTAACGCTTTGGCAGCATGAGCAGCCTCAATCACCCCTTGCGCGGCACGTTGACGTACGCCTTCCGGTTCGCCGTCGCCCCAGATTTCCGCCGGAAGTATTCCTTTGTG
>JAISKR010000353.1 GCA_031260845.1 Bacteroidales bacterium | reverse complement strand
CACAGGTGTAAAGGCAGTAATGTCAAAGCCGAGTGGTACTAATTACCCGTGACTTTCTCAGATAACTTTTTTTGTTCAAAATATATAAATTTCCGTCATGTCTTTGTTATAATGATTTTTGATTTTTGATTGATGATTTTCGATTCCGAAGTAGCATCAATCAAAAAAAAACATCAAAAATCGAAAATGTTTCAGGTGGCTATTGCGACAGGGCTCCACCTCTTCCCATTCCGAACAGAGAAGTTAAACCTGTCAGCGCCGATGGTACTGCGTTTGTGGGAGAGTAGGTCGCCGCCGAACTTGAAAACCCCCTCATCAATTCTTTTTGATGAGGGGGTTTTTGCGTTTATGGGAAATTTTGATTATGTTTGTGCTCTGATTTAAACATGAAAATGATATGGAAACCGTACAGGGAGTTACATTTGAAAAGGATGCATCGGGAAATGACCGCTATATCCGAATAGATATGCAGCGTTATGCGCATTTGCTGCAACCGTTTATGATTCAATTGGGTATCGAGAAATATCCCGATGACTTTGAGGAAGCGCAAGCATCGGCTATTTCCGGCGATGAACTCAGAAAACGGATGCATCAACGGATAGACGCATGGGCATGGAAAGACAAGTAAAAAACAGATATATCTTTTACCAACAGCGAAATGACGTGTTTTTGGTGCGCCATATTACCAATAATCATGTGGCAGGGCAATATTTTGATTTTAATAATACAATAAATTGATAATCATATAGATAATAACCAATAAAATATCGGAATAGAAAAGCGTTAGCTTAATTCTTGCTTATTGAAACTTCGCAAATTTCTAAAGCATAACAAGAATAGGTAGTAACGCTCACGCTTCGGCGTGGTCTTATACTTATTTGTTATGCAAGGTATGCGAAGACCTCAATAGGCGAATAAAGATTTAGTCCGCGCTTTTTTGTTGCACAAAACAGGGCGTGAGATGGAAAATGAAGAAATACATTTAGGAGAGTTGATAAAGAGCAAGGTTCAAGAACGAGGAATGAGCATAATTGATTTTGCCGACGCTATATGTTGCAGTCGGGCAAAGGTTTACAATCATATTTTTAAATGTGAAACCCTTGATATTCAATTGTTGAAAAGAATTTCAACAGTACTGGATTACGATTTTGTGGCGCAGTTCAACCTGCGGCAGCCTAAATATTTGCTCATACTCGAGGTGGACGACCTGAATCTGGAACGTTTTTTGAGCAGCGAACAGATGGTGTTTTTCAAAAAAATAGCAGAATAACGAATGGTGTTTGAAAAATGATACACTTTTGCGCAAAAATGCAGAAAAATTAACGAAAATCAATACACATTGCTATTGCAGGATATTTGGGATGGCGGTACTTTTGTAGGATATATATAATAAAGCAAATGAAAAATATTCGAGTTTTGATGGTCCTGATAGCCGCGACCATGGCGATGGGTACAAATTATGCGCAGGAAGGTGTTCATCTATTGTCGGAGGCGCAAAAAGCGAAATGCGACAGATATGTCACGAACGGTATGGATGCATGCAAATCCGAAAAATACGAAGAGGCTATCAAAAACTATGAAACAGCGTTGAATGAATGCGGGGAAGACTTTTTCACAAACAACAATATTGTACAATTGGGATTTTCATATAGCCAAACCAAGAATTACGACAAAGCAATAGAGTTTTTTCAAAAATTTTTCAATCGCAATCCGGATTCAGAAGAAAAAATCATTGCAGTATCCTTAGCATTAGGGGCATCTTACCTTGGACAGGAAAACTTCAACAAAGCCTACGAAATATATACAAATCTAAGCGAAGGCTATTATACGATAGGTAACGGGAAAGTCAAACTTAAAACGAAAATTTCGAAAGATGAGATGGAGACTATCAAATTTTTTAAGGTTACAACAGACATGATAATTAAAAAACAGCAGGAAGAATCTTCGCAGAGCACGCCTCAGGAAGAGAAAAGCATAAAATGGTAAAAGCCACATAAATAATAAAAACATGAATATACAAATGATTTTCGGGAAACCATGCAATGATTATGCTGCTGTACTTCAGCATTTTGCCGGTACAAAAACGAGCAGTAACAAAACGTCAAGCCTTCCGTTGGCGCAATTTTGGAAAGACGCCGCAACGCGCTTGACAGCGTTGGAAACGGCATTGCAGATGCCGCTGCAAAACGCTGTGCTGTGTTTTGAATATCCCACTGCGCCGGCGCAGGGCAGAGGGAAAGCATCCATGACGGATTTAATGATTTTGTCGGGCAATCGGCAGGTTAGCATTGAGGCGAAATACACGGAATATTCGAAAATGCGGACAAAAACAGTGTCCGATTGGCTCAACAAAAGCGATACAGACAATCGACAAAAAGTGTTAGCGGGATGGTGGAACATGATAGCGCCTTTCCGTCACAATACAGAAACGCCCGACGAAATCGGTTATCAGTTTCTTCATCGCACCGCTTCTGCCTGCAACGGCGCAACGCAAGCAGCGGTCATTTATCTGCTGTTCTACGACAACGATACGCAACCGTTTTTGAACCGTTACAAACCCCTGC
>JAISKR010000304.1 GCA_031260845.1 Bacteroidales bacterium | reverse complement strand
GTTTTGTTCCAAATATTGTTTAGACGTTTCATTCCTCACGTAGTTACATTCCTTGCCGTAGCGCAGGTCAACCGCCAGACTGCTGAATCCCAACTTCTGCAATTTGGTGGCAATGTCGTGATACTCGCCGCGACTGCTGTTTTCCCTGTGCAGCAGGATGATGAACGGCGCATATTTATCCACGCGATAGAGATCTGCCGTAATGGTCAGTCCGTCAGCAGCGGTAAACGATACTTTTTTTTGGGCGTAAAGTTGTGACGACACAGACAGAACGGCACAAATTATCAACGATTTAACCACTGCATTCATGAGTTTGCTATTTTTGTTCGATAAAATCAACCAACACGATGACGCGGTTTCGTTTCACCTCAACCACGCCGTTTCCCGTTTTGTAATGAACGACTTGTCCATCCTCTGCGTCAAATTTCAGTTCGCCGGGCGACAGGGTGGAAATCACGGGGGCATGGTTTTTCAGAATCTCGAAAGACCCGTTGCTGCCGGGCACTTTGACAAGGTTTACCTCGCCCGAATAAACCGTTTTTTGAGGGGTGATGACTTCCAAAAACATATCGTAATTTTTAGGTTAATTGGACTCTTTCAGCAACTGTTCGCCTTTTTCGATGGCTTCCTCAATGGTGCCAACCATACTGAACGCGGCTTCGGGATATTGATCTACTTCGCCGTTCATAATCATGTTGAACCCTTTGATGGAATCCTGAATGTCCACAAATACGCCCGCGCGTCCGGTAAACTGTTCGGCAACGTGAAAAGGCTGCGACAGGAAGCGTTGCACACGACGTGCACGCTGCACCACAAGTTTATCCTGTTCCGATAATTCGTCCATACCCAGAATGGCAATAATATCCTGCAATTCCTTGTATCGTTGCAACAATTCCTTCACCCGTTGTGCGGTGTCGTAATGTTCGTTGCCTACAATCTCAGGCGTCAGAATGCGCGACATGGAATCGAGCGGGTCAACCGCAGGGTAGATGCCCAATTCGGATATTTTACGGCTCAACACGGTGGTGGCGTCAAGGTGCACAAAGGTGGTGGCAGGTGCGGGGTCGGTCATGTCGTCGGCAGGCACATAGATGGCTTCCACCGCAGTGATGGAACCGCTTTTGGTAGAGGTGATGCGTTCCTGCATGAAGCCCATTTCGGTAGCCAGCGTGGGCTGATAACCTACGGCGCTCGGCATACGCCCGAGCAGTGCGGAAACTTCCGAGCCTGCCTGCGTGAAACGGAAAATATTGTCCACAAAGAACAGAATGTCGCGTCCTTTGCCTGTACCGTCGCCGTCGCGGAACGATTCGGCAATGGTCAGCCCCGACAGCGCCACATTGGCACGTGCCCCCGGCGGTTCGTTCATCTGTCCGAACACCAAGGTAGCCTGCGATTCTTTCAACTGTTCCTTATCCACTTTCGATAAGTCCCAACCGCCTTCTTCCATCGACTTTTGAAACTCTTCGCCGTATTTGATAACGCCCGATTCAATCATCTCGCGAAGCAGGTCGTTACCCTCGCGGGTGCGCTCGCCGACGCCTGCAAATACGGACATTCCCGAATATTTCTTGGCTATATTGTTAATCAATTCCATGATAATAACGGTTTTGCCGACGCCGGCGCCACCGAACAAACCGATTTTACCGCCCTTTGCATAAGGTTCGAGCAAATCAATGACTTTGATACCGGTAAAAAGCACTTCCGTTTGCGTGGTAAGGTCTTCAAACTTGGGCGGTTCGCCGTGTATGCCGTAACCGTCTCTTTCCACCTGTTCCATGCCGTCAATGGCATTGCCGATGACGTTGAGCAGCCTGCCGCGCACGTTGTCGCCCTTGGGCATACGGATAGCGCTGCCCAAAGCGCTTACTTTCATACCGCGCTGCAAGCCGTCGGTGGAATCCATTGAAACGGTACGCAAGGTGTTTTCACCTATGTCTTGTTGAACTTCCAACACAACTTTTTGTCCGTCAGGACGTTTTACTTCCAAGGCTTCGTGAATATGCGGCAGATTATCTGCAAAATTCTCGAAACTTACATCCACCACAGGTCCGATAACCTGTATGATTTCTCCACTAATTTCAGGCATACTGGCAATATTTGGTTTTAAAATACGCTATTTTTCAAAGTGTAAAAATAGAGATTTTTTTTTGCTTTAAAAAAAATAATGAAAAAAAACTTATTATTTCAACAGTTGAACTTTTTGCATCACCAATCCGTAGTGGCTGCCCGGCGGGTTGGATTGAATATTTTCGCCATTCCAGTTGGTGGCAAAGTTACCCGAATACATCAACCACATCACTTTCCCGTCATCACTGATAAACTTGGCTGGAATATTCACAAAGTACGCCTGTTCGCCGAAACTCTTCAAATAGGTGACCAATTTCCACTCACCGGTGAGGGATTCGGATTCCAGCAGATAGGTATTCATCTTGGATACTGTGTTTCCGCCATCGGTAACACACATCAGGTACTTTTTAAGCGGCGCATTGTAAGTCACCGTCACGCAACCCATGTTATTGTTCCATTCCAGCAATGGTTTAATCTGCGAAAAATCGTTCGTCCAGACAGCGTTGCCGGAAGCATCTTTGCCGCCGTAAAACTCCCATTTTGCGGGGTCGTTGATATTTTCGACCGATGGGGTTACTCTCAACATATATATGTTGTCGCCGGTAATCCAACTGCTGTTCCAGAAACGCGGCTTAGCGTCGTTCATGTCGGCGCCGTGGGCAACCATATACGCTTTGCCGTCGGGTGAATATTGCATATTCTTGCCAAAATCAACAAAATGCGGCGAGCCTATTTTTACGGGGTGTCCGTATAATCCCGATTCGCCAAAAATCGCTTTTTCGGGCGTGTGCGGACAGTTTTTCCACGAACGACCTTTGTCCGTTGAGGTGCGGAAGCCAACAAATGGTCCTAACCAGGGCCAGTTGACCGTAATATCGCCATAACGTGTGCCGCCTTCCGGTCCGAGGCAATAGGTGCCGTAGTACCACACGCCATTGTGCATCAGACTGCCGCAGGGATACCTTCCGGTATAAGGCATGGGCGCACCCGGTTGAGTGCCAAGGCTGTACACCACTATATTCTGCGGGTCATTGCCTTCCATCACGGCTTGTCCGGTAACGGCATTGGCGCCTCCCGACCAACTGTTGTCCCAACTTCCGTCCAATCGCCAGCAACCGCCGTCGGTGTAGGGGGAATATTGCAAATCATCATCGCCCCATGTCGGATAAAAGGTGTCGGCGAAATAGAACCCGCTCTTGACGCCCAGAAAACGTACTTGACTGAACTCTTTTGACGCCGGAAAAGGGCAATCAGCCGGCGGTTCGGACGTCCACACAAAGGGTTCAAAGTTGACGATGGTCGGTTTCAACGGCTCAATCTCAATTTTCACCTTCTGCCCCTTTTTATCCCTGATTACCTGCACTTGCGAATACAGCGAAACCGTTCCCAAAAGAGCGATGAATGCTGTTATGATTATTTTCTTACTCATATTATATATATGTATTAAAAATGTTGGCACAAAGATATGAAAAAAAATACGGATTTGGTAAATTTTTGTTAAAAAAA
>JAISKR010000204.1 GCA_031260845.1 Bacteroidales bacterium | reverse complement strand
CCCTTTCTTCTTGAACCACTGCGAGATAATACAACTTTCTACACTCTGCCCCTGTTTGGGCATCATCACGGGTGTTGCCATAATCTTTTTTTATTTTATACTTTATTTATGTCTTTATTAAATCTTTAAAAAACTTTTCCCAATGAATTTTAGCATTCTTGTCAAGGATAAAACGCATTTGGGTTTAACTGTCACTATCTTAGATTGACGCGCAAAGATACTTACTTTTTACTTGTAATTAAAAGTTTGAACGGAAAATTATCTTGATTGTATCAAAATGATTACTGAATTATGAATGGTAATGTTTAGTGTTTCAGTGATTTGTTTCGCAATAAATAAATTTAATATGAAAGAAAAAATATTTTTTGAGGAAAACGTCTTATTTTTGTCGTTTAAATTAATGTATAGTATGGAAAGTTTTTTATCACGTCACAATGGTCCCCGCGAAGGGGAATTGCCGCAAATGTTGGAAAACATCGGCGTTTCATCGACAGATGAACTGATTAATAAAGCCTTACCGGCGAATATCCGCTTGCCCAAGCCGTTGGATTTACCCGACGGCATCAGCGAAGCCGCTTATTTAGACCGATTGGAAAAGATTGCAGCCAAAAACAGGATTTTTCGCAGTTACATAGGATTAGGTTACTACAACACCTTTCTGCCTTCGGTTATCAAGCGAAACATATTGGAAAACCCGTCGTGGTACACTTCTTACACACCCTATCAGGCTGAAATATCGCAGGGGCGGCTCGAAGCGTTGCTTAATTTTCAGACAGCGGTTGCCGAGTTAACGGGTATGGAAATTGCGAATGCTTCTCTGCTGGACGAGGCGTCTGCGGCTGCCGAGGCGATGATTATGCTGTTCCGGTCGCGGTCGCGTGAGGCGGTCAAAAATGGCGCCAATCGCTTTTTTGCCGACCGGCGCCTTTTCCCGCAAACCATCGAAGTGATGCAAACCCGCGCAGAGCCTTTGGGCATTGAAGTGACGGTGGGCGATTATCGGACATTGACGCCCGACGGAACCGTCTTTGGCGCAATCGTGCAATATCCCGACATGAACGGCAATGTAAACGATTACGGACATTTTACCGAAACGCTTCATGCAGCGGGTGTAGCCGTAACCGTAGCAGCAGACCTGCTGAGTTTGTCCCTATTGACGCCCCCCGGTGAATGGGGCGCAGACGTGGTGGTCGGCTCTTCGCAGCGTTTTGGCATCCCGATGGGCTACGGCGGTCCTCATGCTGCCTTTTTCGCTACCCGCGACGCTTATAAACGCACGATGCCGGGGCGTATCATCGGCGAAAGTGTGGACATACACGGCAATCGCGCTTTGCGAATGGCTTTGCAAACACGCGAACAGCATATCAAAAGGGAAAGAGCCACCTCGAATATCTGCACTGCACAGGCATTGCTGGCAAGTATGGCAGGAATGTACGCCGTCTATCACGGTTCGGATGGAATCCGGCAGGTGGCAGAGCGCATTCATCGACTGACAGGCGTGTTGGCGCAACAAATAAGCGCATTGGGCTTCACTTTCGTGAACGAAACATTCTTCGACACGCTGACCATCAAGGTTTGCAAGGAACACGCTGCGGCTGTCAGAGTCGCTGCCGAGGCAAAGGAAATCAATTTCCGCTATGGCGAGGGTATCATCGGCGTCAGCCTTGACGAAACCACCACAGAGGCAGACGTCAGGGATATTGTGGCTGTCTTTTCGGCACATCCGCCAAGAGAAAAGGGTGCGGGCGCTGCGCCGCAAGCGGTTGCAGGCAGCCTGAAAAGGAAGAGCGACTTCATGCAGCAGCCTGTTTTCCAACGCTACCACTCGGAAACAGAGATGATGCGCTACATCAAAAAGTTGGAACGCAAGGATATTTCGTTGACACACTCGATGATACCGCTGGGTTCGTGCACTATGAAACTGAATGCGGCTACGGAAATGTTCGCTCTCAGTTGGTCGGCTTTTGGCAACCTTCACCCCTTCGTTCCGGTGGAACAGGCTGCCGGCTATGCGCAACTGATTGACGAGTTGTCGCATC
Source organism: Bacteroidales bacterium (assembly GCA_031260845.1). Taxonomy (GTDB): domain Bacteria; phylum Bacteroidota; class Bacteroidia; order Bacteroidales; family UBA4181; genus JAIRLS01. The sequence goes on along the minus strand of JAISKR010000204.1, from coordinate 1,963 downwards.
AACTGGCTGTCATCACCGGATTTGACGCTGTTTCGTTCCAGCCCAACTCCGGCGCCACGGGCGAATATGCCGGTTTAATGGTGATTCGCGGTTATTTGAATGATATCGGACAATCGCATCGCCGCACGGTGCTGATACCGGCTTCCGCACACGGCACTAATCCCGCAAGCGCCGCCATGGCAGGGATGGATATTGTGGTTGTGCCCAGCGATGGGCAGGGCAACATCGACATAACACAACTCAAATCCTTAGCCGAAACCCACAAAGACACCCTCGCTGCGCTAATGATTACGTACCCTTCCACACATGGCGTTTTTGAAGCCGGCGTGAAAGAAATCATTGACACTGTTCACCGTTTCGGCGGGCAGGTATATATGGACGGCGCCAACATGAACGCACAGGTAGGGCTTACCAATCCTGCTTTTCTGGGTGCAGACGTGTGTCATCTCAACCTTCACAAGACGTTTGCGATACCGCACGGCGGTGGCGGTCCGGGAATGGGTCCCATCTGCGTGGCAAAACATTTGACGCCCTGTTTGCCGAAACATCCCGTAACGGAAGCGGGCAGCGGCAGGAATATCAAAGCCATCAGTGCGGCACACTATGGCAGCGCAAGCATACTGCCCATTGCGCACGCCTACATCACCATGTTGGGCGGCGAGGGCTTGCGGCAGGCTACGACCGTCGCTATCCTCAACGCCAATTATCTGGCTGCCAAACTGCGCCCGTATTACGAGGTGCTTTATACCAATGCCGACAAAATGGTGGCGCATGAGATGATTTTGGTCTGCCATCCCTTCAAAGAGGCGGATATTACGGCGACAGACATTGCCAAACGCCTGATGGATTACGGTTTTCACGCACCAACACTGTCATTTCCCGTTGCCAATACGCTGATGGTTGAACCGACCGAAAGCGAGTCGTTGCAGGAATTGGACAGGTTTGCGGCGGCGCTCATCAGTATTTATCAAGAAATTCAGGATATTCTTTCAGGAAAGGCGGACAAAACAGACAATCTGTTGAAAAATGCACCGCATCCAGAGGCTATCGTTGTCGCTGACAACTGGACACATCCGTACAGCCGCGAAAAAGCAGCCTATCCGATGGATGAGATACGCGAAAACAAGTTTTGGCCAGGTTGCGGCAGAATAGATGACGCTTACGGTGACAGAAATCTGAAATGCCGGCTGTGATGAATGGCTGCCTACGAAACTTTCGTAGGTTGATAACGTAAGGGTAGTATTTTCAACGAGTTTAGAATGGAACTTCGCTACTACCGTTGGTATTAGACGTAATCGACGGAAAAGTAGTGGAATTTGCAGCGTATCCGACGTCATCGTTCTGTCCATACAGTTTGGATTTGACATTTTCATAGGTTGTTACGCCTTCCGACGTGATATCCAAAGCCAACATTCCGTCAGGTTCCACAAATTTTGCAAATTCGGGTTTAAATTTCAGATTAACGTCGCCGACAGCGCCATTGCGGTGCTTGGCAATGATGATTTCGGCAATGCCTATCAGTGAATTACCAGTTTGTTCGTCTAGGGTGAATCCGTAATATTCGGGGCGGTGGATGAAGGCTACAAGGTCGGCGTCCTGCTCAATAGCGCCCGATTCGCGCAAGTCCTGCAGTTGCGGGCGTTTGCCTTGCAGTCCTGTACGGGCTTCAACCCCGCGATTTAACTGCGAAAGGGCGATAATCGGAATATCCAACTCTTTGGCTATCGCTTTGAGCGAGCGTGAGATATTGGAAACTTCCTGCTCGCGATTGCCGCGTGTATCGCCTGTCCATGTCATCAATTGCAGATAATCGATGAAAACGGCTTTGATATGGTGCATCTGAACCAATCTGCGGCATTTGGCACGAAATTCAACGATAGACAAAGCCGGTGTGTCATCAATAAAAACAGGGGCTTCGCGAAGCACTTCAATTTTCTCCAAAAGCCTGTTATAATCGTCTTTT
>JAISKR010000167.1 GCA_031260845.1 Bacteroidales bacterium | reverse complement strand
CGAGAATACATTACTACTTATCTTGAAGGATAATACATTTTGTTTAAATTCCCCTCTTTATCATAAATTCCGGCATTTTTCAACAAGTCTTTTACCCTTCCTGATGCTATAAGATATTTAGTCCTACGTTTAATCTCGTCATCTGTAAAGAATCTTTCCTCGAGATTTTTATCTGTCCGCGCATATTCTCGAGGTACTCTTATACTTGCAGTTCCAAGTGTTTTGACAACAGCAATGCCTTTCTTTCCGGAAGACCTTTTCAAACCGTTTTTACTACTTTCGGCAGAACCTTTCTTCCCTACGGTTATTCCTGCACTTACTTCTTTACCTCTGATTGTTGTTTGCATACTTTTATCAAAAATGAAGCACAAAGGTAACAACTTTTTAATACATTGCAAAAAAAATCCGGCAAAAAAACTTTTTAATCCGGCAAGACGTAAATCGTACAAGTATGAATGACAAATAAAAGAGAAATATTGCGAATATTCAAAAAAATGTCCTATCAACAAACTGATAATAACCATTTTGCAAAATGTTGATAAAAAATCTTTTTTTGTATTGAAGAAAACCATATCTTTGCCATTTAGATGAAAAATAATGAGCAAAAAAGAAGATATGGAAAATAAGAAAGAAGTGGCAACCGGAGAGGTGCAGAAAGAGAAGTTGAAATCGCTTCAATTGACGTTGGACAAGTTGGACAAAGAGTTTGGCAAAGGCTCTATCATGAAAATGAGTGATAAGGTAGTAGAGCAGGTGCCGTCTATCCCGACAGGTTCCATCGCCTTGGACATAGCGTTAGGCATCGGGGGTTTGCCGCGCGGACGGGTGATTGAGATATTCGGACCCGAATCGTCAGGTAAAACCACCTTAGCCATTCATGCCATTGCCGAAGCCCAGAAATTGGGCGGCATCGCGGCATTCATAGATGCAGAACACGCTTTCGACCGTTTCTACGCGCAGAACTTGGGCGTAAAAATGGATTCGCTTTATGTATCGCAGCCCGACAACGGCGAGCAGGCTTTGGAAATTGCCGACGCCCTGATTCGTTCCAGCGCCATCGTTATTTTAGTGATTGACTCTGTGGCAGCGCGGACGCCCAAAGCCGAAATTGAAGGCGATATGGGCGATTCGCGAATGGGTTTGCAAGCCCGTTTAATGTCGCAGGCATTGCGAAAACTGACCGCCAATATCAGCAAAACCAACACCTGCTGCATCTTTATCAACCAGTTGCGCGAGAAAATCGGTATCATGTTCGGCAATCCGGAAACGACCACCGGCGGTAACGCCCTGAAATTCTATGCATCTGTGCGCATAGATATTCGCAAGACTACTGCCATCAAGGAAGGTGAGGAAGTAAGCGGCAACCGCGTAAAAGTGAAAATCGTGAAAAACAAAATGGCGCCGCCTTTCCGCCGCGCCGAGTTCGACGTGATTTATGGCGAAGGCATTTCCCGCGTAGGCGAAATCGTTGATTTGGGCGTTACGCTGAACGTCATCAAAAAAAGCGGCTCGTGGTTCAGTTATGGCGACACCAAGTTGGCGCAGGGACGCGAGGCGGTGAAGCAATTGCTGAAAGACAATGTTGAGTTAGCCGAAGAATTGGAAGCCAAGATACGGACTGCCCTCAGTTCAAATCCCAATATGGTCGATATACCGGTGGCAGACAGTGAATAATTTTAAACAGCAGACTCAATTAATCAGTTGAAAAAGACAAAGATTTTGGTCATCCCGCAAAGATTACTACCTTTGCGGGATGATTTTTTTAAGTAATTTGCAGCAAGAATAAGCATAATATTTGGGGTTGAAGCCGTTATTAATACTTTTTTTGGGGTTTGCATTAGTGTGCGAGTCTTTTCTTCGGGCGCAGGAATTGCCTCAGGCTGATAGTCTGAGTTATGCCGTAACGCCCGATTCGTTGCGCACAAGCCCTGCTGTACCCGATTCATTAACGAACGATTCTACAACCGCCAAAAAGAGAAAAGAACCGCCGTTTAAATCGCGGGTGAAATACAAGGCTACGGATTCCGTCAATTTACATTTCAACGAACAAAAAGTATATCTTTACAAGGAAAGCGAGGTGTATTATGAGGCTACCGAATTGAAATCCTATGAGATACAGTTCGACATGAGCACTTCTATTGTCAGCGCCAATGGCGGGAAGGACAGTATCGGCGCTGATATAGGCTTGCCCGAATTTAAAGACGGGAAAGGCGAACCTATCCACGCCCGTTCGCTTTCGTACAATTTCAAAACCTCAAAAGGCGTCATCCACGAAACGAAATCGAAAGAAGGCGACGGGTATATGCACGCGAACTTAGCCAAACGCTATGAAGACGGGCATATCAATATGGCAGACGGCAAATATACCACTTGCGACGCCGACCATCCGCATTTTTACCTCGCGCTGAGCAAGGGAAAAGTGATACCGGGCGATCAGGTGGTGTTTGGTCCTGCGCACATGGTGCTGTTAGACGTGCCTTTGCCGATAGTGCTTCCGTTCGGGTTTTTTCCGCAAAACAATAAAGAATCGGTGTCCGGCGTGCTGTTTCCGTCTATCGGAATGGAAGTGTCAAGAGGTTTGAGCGCTACCAACGGCGGGTACTATTTTGCATTCAACGACAATTTCGACGCGCAGGTGAGGGGGGATATTTATTCGTCGGGGACTTGGAAAGTCAATGTGTTGCCCCGCTACATGAAGCGTTACAAATATTCGGGCAACCTGAATTTCAATTATGGCGTCACGATTGCCGGCGAAAAAGGATTGGACAGAACGGAAACCAAACAGTATTCCATCCAGTGGACACACACACAGGATGCAAAAGCCAATCCGAATCAAAATTTTTCGGCAAGCGTTAATTACAGTTCCACTTCTTTCGACAAGGAATTTAACTACACCAATCCGTCTATGTTATACACCAACACGAAAAATTCCAGTATATCCTACCGCAAGAACTGGCCCAACACGCCTTTCAGGTTGACTGCCAACTTCAACCACAGTCAGAGCCAGAATGCAGGCGCGGAAATGATTACCTTTGCTTTTCCTACGATAAATTTTTCGATGGACAGAGTTTATCCTTTTAAGAAAAAAGAAAGCATCGGAAAGGCGAAATGGTACGAAGACATTACTTTGACCTATAATGCAGACCTGAAAAACACTTTATCCGGCAAGGAAGGCGAAGTGTTTAAAAATTTAAGTATTCATAAAATGCAAAACGGGTTTCAGCACAGCATTCCGCTCAGTAAAAACTTCAAAGTGGGGAAATTCTTTAATATCACGCCTTCGATGAACTATAAAGGGGTGCTGTATGCCAATCATGTGAAAAGATATTTCAGAGAAGATTCGATTACAGCCGGCGGGCAAAAAGGGGTGATGATAACGGATACCATCCCCGGTATGAGCTATGCCCATTCTCTATCCCCAACCCTTTCCATCGGGGCAACGCCGAAGTTTTACCTGATGAATGTTTACGGTCCCAATTCAAAAGTGGAAGCCATTCGCACCGTTATCTCGCCATCGGCAACTTTCAGCTATGTTCCTAATATGAGCGGTATATTCAACTATTACGAAAATGTAATAATGGGGGATAAGAATGGGGACGCAGTGAGGGATGCGAACGGAAACACGATAGATTATGTGGATAATAACGGACGAACGCCGCAATATTCCAAGTTCGACAGATATATATTCGGTACGCCGACCACTGCGGGGAAAAGCGGTTCCATATCGGTAGGACTGAACGGCAATGTGGAAATGAAAGTGCGTGACGACAAAGACAGCACCGGCGTTTCCAAAAAAGTGAAACTGCTCGACCGCATTGACGCCCGCAGTACCTACAATCTCTTTGGCGATTCCATGAAATGGGGCAATATCAGTTTGGCGGCAAGCACCACCATTGCAGGCGTCAACCTGACGGTGAGCGGACAGGTTGACCCCTACAAACTCACCCCTGCCGGAACCCGAATAGATGAGTTTGGTCCGCGGCTGACCAATATCAACTTCAACACCGGCATCACGCTGCCTTTCAAAAAAGAGGAAAAGAAAGATGACAAAGGGGCGGACAAGAACCAGCAAAAAAGCAGCGGCGACTACGATTATTTTGACGTGCCGTGGAACCTTACCATCGGCTACACTTTGGGGTATAGCAAGCCCCAATTTGACGGAAGAATCACGCAAAACCTCAACTTTTCCGGCAGCGTTACCCTCACCCCAAAATGGTCGCTCAATTTCCAGTCTGCCTACGATTTCGACGCAAAACAGATTTCCTACATGACGGCAAACATTACACGCGACCTGCATTGCTGGACAATGAGCCTGAACTTTGCGCCTTTCGGCATTTCAAAATATTTCTTCTTTCAAATCAATGTCAAATCGGGCGCATTGCAGGATTTGAAATATGAAAAACGCAAGAGTCAAAGCGATTTCGGCGTTAATCTGTGGTAATTCGCTTTTATATCTCAAAAATTCATTAATTTTGCATTTTAAAAATTTTGTTGAAAATGGATTTGTTTAATGTTTATTCCATCATGGATATTGAGCCTGTACGCGGGCAGGGATGTTATGTGTATGACAAGGCAGGCAATGAATACTTGGATTTGTACGGCGGACACGCCGTTATTTCCATCGGACACAGCCATCCGACGTATGTAAGGCGTATTACCGAGCAATTGCAGCGATTGGGATTCTATTCCAACTCGGTGCAGATACCGCTGCAACAGGAATTGGCGCAACGGTTGGGAAAACTTTCGGGCTACGAGGATTACCATCTTTTCCTGTGCAATACGGGCGCCGAAGCCAACGAAAACGCCATCAAATTAGCGTCGTTCCACAACGGTCGAAGAAAAGTGCTCAGTTTTTCCCGCTCTTTCCACGGACGGACACACAGCGCGGTGGCTGTTACCGACAATCCCAATATCTGCGCACCGGTCAACAACCGCGACCACGTGACATTTGTCGGTCTGAACGACATTGAGGCGGTGCAATCCATTTTGGAAAAGCGGGATATTAGTTCGGTCATCATTGAAGGCATCCAAGGGTTGGCAGGTATTTACTGTCCCGCCCCCGAATTTTTGCAGGCTTTGCGGAATATTTGCACCCAAACGGGCACAGTCTTGATTCTTGACGAGGTGCAGTCCGGCTACGGACGCAGCGGTAAATTCTTCGCTCATCAATATGCCGACATCCGTCCCGACATTATCACCACCGCCAAGGGCATGGGAAACGGCTTTCCGGTGGCAGGCGTGCTCATTCATCCGCAATTTGAGGCGCGTCCCGGCTTGTTGGGAACCACCTTCGGCGGCAACCATCTGGCTTGTACAGCCTCTATCGCCGTGCTGGAAGTGATGGAACAGGAAAAACTGATTGAAAACGCCCTCGCCACAGGCGATTATCTGATGGAACAGCTCAAAAGCATCCCGCAAATCAAGGAAGTGCGCGGACGAGGCTTGATGATAGGATTGGATTTCGGCGAACCGGTCGCCCCCTTGCGCAGTAAACTGATTCGGGAACACCGCGTTTTTACCGGCGCGTCGTCAGATAAAAACGTGATGCGGCTGTTGCCCGCACTCAGTCTGCAAAAAGCGCAGGCGGATGCTTTTCTTGACAAGTTGAGAAAGGCGGTGGAAGGATAGTTTTTTATTTCGCCACGCAGCGAACGGAATACCCGTAATAATTCATCCCTAACCTTTTCGCTGCGTGCTCGCTGTCGAATGACAG
>JAISKR010000149.1 GCA_031260845.1 Bacteroidales bacterium | reverse complement strand
TCGGAACTGATGGCAAATGGCTATGTAAGGAAAATCGCCGAATGGAACGAAAAATACCATAGCAAAAGCATGGGGCATCCGTCTGAAAATTACAGTCCAAACTCAGTGGTTGCCAATGGCGACATATTGAAATATTACCGGCATACCCAAATCCCTTTATTGGATGCTATTTTCTCTTACGGACGCGGTCTTCACGGGTTCAAACAGATTAGTTCGGCTGCCGACCGGGGCGATAAACCGGATGTGGGGGCGGAAATATATGGCGCTTTCCCGGAGAACACCACCGATTCGTTGATGTTGTATCGCGTGGCGATGGAAGTGATGGCGCGTGGCGTTACCTTTATCGTGCCACATGGTATGTGGTACATGGCTGAAGCGGATAAAATTCATACTCCCCCCTTGATTTCCCACCAAAATTCGTTATTGGGCGACGTGCCGCGTTACAGTATGTACGTGGGACGTGCTTGTAGAATGTTGCAGGGTGGCGCACGGGTTTCCGATATTGCTTTGTTGTGGCCTATCACAGCCATCCAAGCCGAATCGTATATTTTTCGCGACAGAGATTCCGAATTGCCGACGGCAAATTGGTTGCCGCCGCACGTGTGTCATCACCTATTGAGTAATCTGTTAACCAATGACTTGCGTCGTGATTTTACGTTTATCCATCCGGAAGACTTGTACAATGGAAAAATCACAGCCGAAGGGAAAGAACTGAGATTGAACAATGAAGTTAATATACAGAATTATAAAGTATTGCTGATGCCCGGCGGTGAAGTGATTTCTGCAAAAACGATGAAAGCCATCAAGCAATATTATGATGGCGGTGGAAAAATCATTGCAACGGAATCCTTACCTGCCCGTTCGGCGGAATTTGGACAGGATGAGGAAGTGGCGTCTCTTGTAAAAGCGATATTCGGTGTTTCCGGCATTCCTGACAAGAATATTCAGGTGAGCAACGCACAAGGCGGGAAAGCCGTTTATATAACGACTGCCGACAAGGAAAGTCTGAATAAGGCATTTGAACAAATAGGCTTGCAGCCGGACGTCGCTTTTGACGATAATAAAATACCTTCTGCATCAATGGGTTATGTGAATTATATTCATAAACAGAAGGAAGGCAAGGAAATCTATTTCTTCACCAATTCGACAGACAATTCATTCACCACGAAAATAAATTTACGGGGGAATATCAAGCCTGAACTGTGGAATCCATATACAGGAACGATAGAAAAAATATCCCAATACGAACATTTTAAAGAAAACGGAGAGATATTTACCAAATTTGATTTATCTTTGTCGGGTGTTTCTTCGGTTTTTGTGGTAGGAAATATTAAGTAGAAATCAAATTAGCAACACGATATTTATAATTGTATGGAAAATCGTAGAGAATTTTTAAGAAAATCCCTGTTTGGGGGAATAGCCCTTGGAACAGCAGGCAGTGTAGCCGGACTGACTCAGAGTTGTGCAGGCTCGGCAACGGAAAACGCACAGCCGCAACGTGTGCGAAAAGGTAAATCGGTGATGGGGTTGCGTTGCGACCCGATTCCCGAAGTGCGGGTTGCTTGCATCGGAGTAAGTCGTGGACATACTCATCTGACGAGTATAGCGAATATTGAAGGCGCCAAAGTGTCGGTCATTTGCGATTTATTACCCGAAAAAATAGCGTCGGCGCAGAAAACGCTGAAAGATGCCGGACAACCGGAAGCAGTCGTGTATTCAGGCGAAGAAGACTGGAAGAAGATTTGCGAGCGTGATGATATTGACCTGATTATCAATTCAACACCATGGGAACTTCATGTTCCCATCGCTCTCTACGCCATGCAGCACGGAAAACACGTAGCCATTGAAGTGCCTGCCGCTTTGTCGTTGGAAGATTGCTGGGCTTTGGTGGACACAGCCGAGCAAACTCAGCGCCATTGCATGATGCTCGAAAACTGTTGTTACGATTTCTTCGAGTTGACCACACTGAATATGGCTCGCAAAGGACTGTTCGGAGAGATATACCACGGTGAAGGCGCGTATATCCACGATTTAAGAAGTCTGAAACACCATGGATATTACAAAATGTGGCGTTTGGAGCACAGCAAAAAGCACAATGGCGACCCTTATCCTACCCACGGCTTGGGACCTGTGGCTCAAATCATGAATATCAACCGCGGCGACCGCTTTGATTATCTCACTTCCATGTCCACCAACCAGTACGGCTTGTCGCTGTATGCCGAAGATGCTTTCGGGAAAGATTCGCCCGAAGCCAAAGCCACCTACAAATTGGGCGTCATGAACAAAACGCTGATACGCACCGTCAACGGACACACGCTGTTAGTGGTACACGACACCACCAGCCCGCGTCCTTACGACCGCATTCACAAAATCAGCGGCACGAAAGGTTATGCCGTAAAATATCCGGAAGAAAAGATAGCCCTTGAACCTCATGCCCACGGATTTTTGAATCCCGAAGAATTTAAGGCAATCATGGCGCAGTACGAGCACCCGCTGTCAAAATATATCGGCGAGAAAGCAAAGGCAGTCGGAGGGCATGGCGGAATGGACTTCATCATGGCTTGGCGTCTGATATACTGCCTGCGCGAAGGTTTGCCGCTCGACCAAGACGTGTATGACGCTGCTGCATGGAGTTGCATCACGGAATTGAGCGAAACCTCGCTCAACAACCGGAGCAATTCGGTGGATGTGCCCGATTTCACTTACGGCGACTGGAAAAACGCCAAACCATGGTCTGTGATTGATATGGAAACCGTATTTTGCTAAACGGGACAGGTTAAAATAATTTGATTTTCTTTTTGAAAATGGAAACTTTTTTTAAGCCCTTTCGTATAAAAAATAAATTTTTTACAAATCTGTGTAATTTATTATTGGTGTTTCGTAGAAAAACCTTATTTTTGCATCCAATTTCAAAGTTCTCTCTTATATTAAAAAGAGCGTTATGAGTCTTGATGTCAATCAATTATATGTGAAAGTCTGTGGTACTGATGCATTTTTTGCCTTTAAGGGCGAAATAACGTCGGAGCGCATCAATGCGATATTAGAGGAGATTGAATCAAAATGGGCGCTTATAAGCAGCGAAGTGCGAATGCAAAAAAAGATTTATAATATTTTGGTGGAGTGCTTGCAGAATCTTTACCATCATTCTGATGAGGTGCCGGTTGATTTGATTGAACAATTGGGTAACAATTTCGGAATGGTCGTATTGAAAAAACTTGACAATGGATGTAGTTTAAAAGTCGGAAATTTCGTTTTGAATGACAAAGTGAAATTTCTTTCCGAAAAAATCGAAAAATTAAATTCGCTGTCAACCGAAGCGTTGAAAGAAATGTATAAATTTATCCTCACCTACCAGAAGTTGTCACCCAAAGGTGGTGGGGGATTAGGGCTGATAGACATAGCAAGAAAGTCAAATCATCATT
>JAISKR010000274.1 GCA_031260845.1 Bacteroidales bacterium | reverse complement strand
GCCGGAAGGGGAACGTATGGACTTTGTGACAATTGTCACGCCCAACGTATTTCATTTTGAACCTGCCATGATGGCGCTCGAACGCGGATTTCATGTAGTAGTGGACAAACCGATTACTTTCGAGTTGGATCAGGCAAAGAAATTGAAAGCGAAAGTGGACGAAACCGGACTTATTCTGGCTCTGACGCACACTTATTCCGGCTTTCCTGCTGTAAAAGAAGCCAAAGAGCGTATTGCACGCGGCGACCTTGGGAAAATCCGTAAAGTATATGTCGAATATCCGCAAGGATGGCTGGCTACCCGCATCGAATTGCAAGGCGGAAACAATGCAGGCTGGCGTACCGACCCCAAACGCTCTGGAAAAGCAGGCGCTATGGGCGATATAGGAACTCACGCATGGCATCTTGCCGAGTATATTTCCGGTTTAAAAGTGACCGAACTTTGTGCCGAAATCAAAGCGTTCGCACCCGGACGCCCGATTGACGATGATGGCGCCGCTTTGTTGCGCTTCGACAATGGAGCCACCGGCGTGTTGATGGCATCTCAGATAGCAGTGGGCGAAGAAAACGCTATCGCTATCCGCGTATATGGCGAAAAAGGCGGTCTTGAATGGCACGAACAGGAGCCGAATACCTTATTGGCGAAATGGCTTGACCGCCCGACCGAAATGATTCGCGTAGGAAACGGCTATTTGAGCGATTTTGCCAAATTCTACACCCGCACCCCGGGAGGGCATCCGGAAGGCTATGTGGAAGCGTTTGCCAACATTTACAGGAATTTTTCCTATACGGTTAGGGCAAAAATAAACGGGCAAAAACCCGATCCGCAATGGCTCGACTTCCCAACTGTGAATGACGGTCTTCGCGGTATGCAATTCATCGAAACCGTTGTTACTGCCGGTTATGACGACAGTAAAAAATGGGTAAAATGGGTTGAATAATGGACAATTGACAGTTGACAATTAATAATGTGTAATAGAAATAATAAATAAAAAATCTAAAATAAATAATAATTATGGCACGTCCTGTAACATTATACACGCTTCAATGGGGTGATTTATCCCTTGAAACAGTTTGCCAAAAGGCAAAAGCATTCGGATACGACGGTTTGGAATTGGGAATACCCGTTCACATTGACGTTCGTGAAACAAACCCCGCATACTACAAGGGTATCAAAGATTTGTTGGCTAAATACGGTCTGAGTCTTTACACCATTTCCACCCACCTTATCGGGCAGGCGGTATGCGACTTGATTGATTTTCGCCACAAAGAGATTCAGCCCGACTATATCTGGGGCGACGGCGATCCGGCAGGAGTTAACAAACGCGCTGCCGAAAACCTGATTCAAACGGCTCATGCAGCAAAAGCCCTGGGTATCGACACAGTAGTAGGCTTCACAGGAAGTCCTCTCTGGCGTTACCTCTATTCTTTTCCGCCCATCTCTGAAAAGTTTATTGCTGACGGATATGCGGAATTTGCACGTCGCTTTAAGCCTATTCTCGACGAATACCAGAAGTTGGGAGTCCGCTATGCGCTCGAAGTGCACCCGACAGAGATTGCTTTCGACAGTTTCTCTGCCCGTCGCGCTTTGGATGCGTTAGACAACCACCCTGCTTTCGGATTCAATTATGACCCCAGCCATTTGGGCTATCAAGGTGTGGATTATGCAGGTTTCATCTACGAATTTGCCGACCGCATTTTCCATGTTCACATGAAAGACGTGTATTGGAGCGATACCCCGAAGCGTGTGGGCGTATTCGGCGGACACGTAACTTTCGGGAATCCTGAACGTTACTGGAATTTCCGCAGTCTGGGACGTGGGAAAATCGATTTCGAGGAAATCATTCGCGCTTTGAATTATATCAATTATAATGGACCGCTTTCGGTAGAGTGGGAAGACAGCGGAATGGATCGCGAACACGGAGCGGAAGAATCGTGCGCCCTCGTGAAGAAAGTGGATTTCAAGCCTTCGGCAATAGCCTTCGACGCCAACTTCGGCAAATAAACAGTCGATGTTTCAACTTTATTTAAAGTTGGGCATTGGGCATATTGCCGATTTGCAAGGCTACGACCATATCCTTTTCGTGGCGATGCTTTGTGCGGTTTACACTTTCAGGCAATGGAAAACCGTGTTGGTGTTGGTGACTGCCTTTACCATCGGGCATTCCATCACACTGGCGCTGGCAACCTTGCAGGTCGTTCGCCTGTCGTCTGCGTGGATAGAGTTTTTGATTCCCGTGACAATATTTCTCACGGCTGTGGGGAATATTGTCACCGGCGGATCTGCCAACCTTGTAAAGTTAAAGTACGCGGCGGCGTTGTTTTTCGGGTTGATTCACGGATTAGGATTTTCTACCTACCTGCGCAGTTTGCTGGGCGGCAGTTCATCTCTTGTAAAGCCGCTTTTTGCGTTCAATGTGGGCGTAGAAACGGGACAACTCATCATTGTCCTGTGTATTTTGATTTTGACGGCAGTTTTTGTCAATTTAGTGCGCGTAAAGCAGCACGATTGGATTTTAACCTTGTCCGGTGCCGGCGCCGGAATTTCGTTCATTTTATTATTGGAAAGATTTCCACTATAATTTTTGTTAATTTTATTTTATTTAAAATATATTCATTATTTTTGCCAAATTAAACACACATAATATATATGGAACATAAAAATCAAAACAGGCGTAGTTTCTTGAAGCAGGTTGCTTTGGGAACCGCAGCATTTACCATTATTCCGAGGCACGTCTTGGGTGGTAACGGATTTCTTGCACCCAGCGACGAACTGACCAAAGCCATCATAGGCGTAGGCGGCATGGGACAAGGACACATAGGCTACCCCGGCTCGCGATTGATCGCTATCTGCGATGTGGACAAAAACCATCTCAACGAAGCGTTGCGCAAAAGTCCCGCCGGAACAAAAACTTATCACAATTACCGTGAGTTGTTGCAGAACAAATCCATTGATATTGTCCATATTGCAACCCCGCCGCACTGGCACGGCATCATGTCTGCCGAAGCGGCGCAAGCCGGAAAGGATGTGTGGTGCGAAAAGCCCATGACACGTACCATCGGCGAAGGCATCAAGGTGAAAGAAGCGATAGAAAGGCATGGTCGTGTGTTCAGACTGAATACATGGTTCCGTTTTGCCGACAATTTCTACGGAATGAACACCCCCGTGAAACCCATCAAAAAATTGGTTCAGAGCGGCTTGCTGGGCTGGCCCCTGAAAGTGACCGTAGGCGCCACCACCGGTTTTAACTGGAAATTCTACTGGGTGGGAAAGACCGGTCTTGCCGTGGAACCTGTACCTTCCGAATTGGACTACGACCTCTGGTTGGGTCCTGCGCCCTACAAACCTTATAACGCCCACAGAGTACACGGCACTTTCCGCGGCTACTGGGATTATGACGGCGGCGGATTAGCCGATATGGGACAACACTACCTCGATCCCGTACAATATATCTTGGACAAGGACAATACCAGTCCTGTGGAAGTGATTATTGACGGCGAACAGCAGGATTCAGACGCCTGCGGCACTTGGAAACGCATCGAATTAGTGTATCAGGACGGATGCCGTATCATCCTCGACGGCGAAGGAAAGGATGCGAATGCGGCATACATAGAAGGTCCCAAAGGCAAGTTATACCGCGGCAACCGTTGCGATATTCCCAATATTGAGAAAAAATTAGCCATTTATCCCGACCCTGAACCTCAGTTGACTGATTTCGCGGAAGCGGTACGCACACGCAGCAAATTTGCGCTCAACGAACAAAACGGATTCCGCTCATCGACCATCGTTAATATGGCTGTAATAGCAGTACGATTAGGGCGTTCGTTAAAATTCGATCCCGATAAGTTGCAATTCATTGACGACCCGGGCGCTAATGCTTTGATTAATCAACCTATGCGCGCACCGTGGAGTATTTAAGCAATTAAAAAATTCAAATTAAAAATTTTAAAGAGATGTTTAAAAAAATTATCATATCATTCATGTTAACCGTTGGTGTTTGGGGCATATCATTTGCTCAAACCGACCAGCGTACCCGCGAAACCAAAATTGCGGACATTATCATGCAACTTCCTGCGGAAAATACCGCAGATTACAATCGCTTGATGGCTGAATTGTACCAATTGGACAATCCTGTCGCCTATCTGTCGCCATTGCTGGCTGAACCGGGCGGAAACGACGCCCAAATTCGCCATGCCATTGGCGGATTGGCAAAATATGCCAGCCAAAAAGAAAGCCTGAAAGCGCCCTTGGCAAAGAGCCTTGGCGCTGCTATACCGCAGGCTAAATCAGACGAAATACGCGATTTCCTGTTCATTCAGTTACAGTTTGTTGCCGGACCCGAATCGGTGGAAACAGCCGCCAAATATCTCGGCAACGACCGCTTGTGCGACGCTGCCGCCCGTTTGTTGGTGCGAATCGGTACGGATGCTGCCTCTAAAACTTTGCTGGATGCATTACTGAAAGCCAAGGGCGCACAACAGATAAGTTTAGTGCAGGCTTTGGGCGAATTGCGTTACCAAGCGGCTGCACCTCATATCGCTTCTCTGCTGGGAAGCAGCGATGCCAATCTGGAAAAGGCAGTTATGTTCAGTTTATCGTCTATCGCTGATTTGGCAGTGGATAAGTTGCTGTATTCTGTCGTCGCTTCCGCTGACTTCAAGTATGAACCCACCAATGCCTTGCAGGCATATATTCGCTATCTGGCTAATATCGGGAAAGTGAACCCTTCCTTCACAGCCAAAGCGGCTCAAAATTTGTTGAAAGTCACTTCGGAAGATACGCAGATAGCCGCTAAAACCGCAGCACTGGAACTTTATGTAGAGGCAACAGGCAACAATGCGGTTTCCGACATTATCAAGGCATTGGACAGCCCGCAGAAAGCGTACAGGGAAGCAGCGCTCAACTATTCAACAAAAATCACTTCTTCCAAAATGTACGATGCGCTGATAAAAAGAGCCAAGACGGAGAAAGATGCGCAAAAATTGGCAGAATTGATTGCTGCATTCGGCAGAAGGGGCGATAAAGCGGCGTTGGCGTTTGTAACGGAACAAATGTTCGCGTCCGGTGCGTCTGTGCGCCAAGCAGCCATCATTGCCGCAGCACAATTGAATGCGGAAGAATCCATCAGCCCGATTATCAGGTCGATGAATTCCGGTGACGAAAAAATCGTTGCCACCGGCAAAACCACTTTGCTGAGCGTGCGGCATTGGAGAGTAAAGGAAGAAGTTGCAGCAGCCATCCCACAAGCCTCTGTTACTGCCAAAATTGCGTTCTTGGAGATTCTGGCTGCCCGTCAATCTGTCACCAAAATAGAAACAGTATATGCACAAACCTCATCAACAGACGCTTCTGTGCGTTTAGCCGCCGATAAAGCGCTTATTTCCCTTGTGTCCGAAAAGGATATTCCGGCTATTGCCGCTTTATTGAATACCGCTACGCAGCCAAAGGAAATTGAAGCGCTGCAAAAAGCCCTGTTTGCCGCTGTTGCCGAATTATCACAAGACCAACAGACCTTGGCGGTTTTGGCGCAAATTAATACAAGCCAACGTCCGGGGGTATATTATAATGTATTGGCTATGATTGGAGGCAAATATGGTTTGATACACGTATTGACCGCCTTCCAGAGCGACAACGCAGCCGTTCGCGGCGTCGCTTTTGATGCACTTCTTCAATGGAGCGATGAATTGGTCATCCCGACACTGTATAATATCGCCAAAGCAAGTTCCGATTCGTATGCTGAGAAAGCGCTGACCGCATATATCGACAAAACGGCTGCATCCAAACAAGCGCCGGAACAAAAATTGATTTTATTGCGCAATGCTTTGGGAGTCAACCCATCATCATGGCAAAAGCAAGAGATTATCAAAAATATAGGGAATACAGGCACTTTTCTTGGCTTGCTGACCGCAGGAAAATACCTGACAGACCGTAACGAAAGCACTCAACAGGCGGCAGTTCAAGCCGTCAGAACAATTGCGCTTTCGCATCCCGGATATTACGGCGCATTGGTGACAGACCTCATCAATAAAGCCATTGAAGTGAACACAGACGCCGAAGCCGATAATGTAGCAGGGCGCCTGTCATTCGCTGAAAACATCAGAGAGATGCGCCCCGAAGCGAGTATCGATCTGCACGGAAAGACCCGGGAGGAAGCGTGGAGTGACCTTGACGGCTTTGTCTCCCG
>JAISKR010000195.1 GCA_031260845.1 Bacteroidales bacterium | reverse complement strand
GGGAAACTTTTCCATGAAATCCGTGCGTCCGCGGCTGCCGTAACTGCCCAAATCGGGATAGCCTGCACAAGGCGCTATGGCAGCGAACTTATCGGGATAGGTGATGCCGAGATACCACGTGCCATGTCCGCCCATGGAATGTCCGGTAAGATAAATCCGCGACGGATCCGGTTGGAACACCTGACGGGCTTCTTCCAGCACTTCCAAGCCGTCAATGCGTCCCCAGTCTTCCCAATCGAAGCCATAAGGACGGCGATTGGTGGCAGCCACAACGTCCACATCGTCTTTTTGCTTGTAACAGCCTGCCTGTCCGTGGGCGTCAACACCGGCGCCGTGCACCGACAGGGTGAGTCCTTTGGTTTCGTCGGGGTTTTGGCGTATGGCAGGCGCTATGCTGTAAAACTGCACACTTCCTTCAATTTTGCTGACGAAAGTGCGGGTATGATAACCGCTGACAACGGCTTTCTTGATAGGAATTTCAACTTTGTCGAGGATTTTTCCTGTTGCATCAAGAAGTTCAACGGTCGCTGTGATTTCGCCCGCCTCTTTATTGCCGGCTGCCAAAGCAGGGAACTGAAATTTCACTTTTCTGACCGATAGCGGAAGCAGATGGTCGGTAGGGTATTCTATCTGTTCGCCTGTAGGTAGTTTCGACCTGATTTTCAAACCTTTCAAAGGCTTTTCCGTAAGGTTGATAACTCTGATGGACGCCCATTGCGGGGCATTTTCGCCAATCAGCAAGTCGGGCAAGGTCATATCGCGTTTGGTCAGCATAATCGGCTTGGTGGGATGCACCAATTTGGAAGCCACGTGCCCGAAACGCCCCGGGGTATAGACAAATTCGTTCAGCCCTTTCTTTAATTTGACAGGCGTCAGGCTGTAACCATAGTCGTAATAATCGCCTTCGTGAAGCGCTCCGTTGACGAAGGTGCGCTGTCCGCCGGTGGTTTCCAGCAATGCCAATTGTTCTTTCGGCGAAGTGTAGGAAGTGTAGAGGTAAGAAAACCGCATATTGGGGTTTTGAAACACGCCTGCCGTATCCACACTCGTTGCAGCCCACTTCCAGCGGGGCAGCAGTTGGAAATTGAATCGGAAGCGATTATTTGCGCCCGCTTGTGGCTGCTGGCTTGCCGGAATAATGTCTGGATAAGAGTATGTAAGCGAATCGCCGACGTGAGGCGTTGTAAACTTGCCGGTGGCATACAACCACGCCGCCATATCCTGCGCGCTGAAATACGAACCGACATTTCCGCCCTGCGGCAACATCAGTCCTTCGGTAAACCGGAAGAATACTTCCCCTTCATCGGTTTTTTCCACTTTTTCTTTGCCCAAATAGGTGACAATATTCTGGGCTGATATTTCCAAGCCTTGGAATAACAGACATCCGCAAATTATCGCTGCGGAAAAATGACTTTTTATTGCTCTCATAATACTAAACGTTTAAAAGATTGTTATGTGCTGCAAAATTAAATTATTTTTCATTACCGAACCCTTAATTTTTGTTAATTGTTCGTGCCGCTACTCCTTCAAAGGTCATTTTCACAGGCTGAATGAAGCCTTTTTCGTCAAAAATCATTTTATCAATGCAGGTGGCGCGGTGGTTGCCATGGGTTTCCTCCAAAGGACGCCGATGATATATAATATAATAGTCGTTGGTATTGGGAATTTGCAAAACCGAGTGATGACCTGCGCCGGTAGCCACTGTCGAATCCTGCTGTAAGATTGTGCCAATCCTGTTGAAAGGTCCGAATGGCGAATCGGCAATGGCATAAGCGACCGAATAGTCAGGTCCGGTCCAACCGCCTTCGCTCCACATGAAATAGTATTTGTTGTTGCGTTTCAGCATGAACGGTCCCTCAACATAGTTTTTGGGCGTTATTTCTTTGTAGGTTTCGCCGTCGTCAAAGGGTATCAGTGCGGTGAAATCGCTGTTCAGTCGCACTATGTTGCAGTGTCCCCAACCGCCATAATAGAGGTAATACTCATCGCCGTCGTGGAACACAAACTGGTCGATGGGCTGAGCGCCGTTTACAATGTCGTTAATAAGGGGTTTACCCAATAAATCGCGGTAAGGACCTTCCGGACGATCGCTGACTGCCACGCCAATCCCGCCTGTTTCGCCTTCATGCACGTCATTGGCGCCAAAGAAAAAGTAGTATTTACCGTCTTTCGCAATGACTGATGGCGCCCACATAGCCCTTTTCGCCCATTTCACACCGGTGGTATCAAGAATGGCAGCGTGTTTTGTCCACGTTGTCAAATCTTTTGAAGAGAAACAGTCGAAGAACGTTTGCTGTTCGAAATGGTCGCTCCACGTAGGGTATATCCAGTAGGTATCATCATAGATAATGCCTTCGGGGTCGGCGTACCAACCGTCAAAAAGAGGATTGCCACTCATCGCGACAGGATTGGAACCGCAGGAAGATAACAGAACGGCTGCCAACAAACAAGATATTAAATGCTTCATCGTATAAATATTTATGTTAATTCGGATGCAAATATAGATTGATTTTTTCAATAAAAAAACTGCTTTGCAGAAATTTGTGCAAACGTTGAAAGTTTAATAGAGGTACTACCTTAGAACATCGTCAAGCGACACTGCCGGAATCGGTGAAAGGTAAGTTTCTGACTGGTTATCACTACCTATAACAACTTGAAACAATGCGTTTCACCAGCATCCTTGGATAGCCATACACCACTGCCAGCAGGCAAAATACGGTATTCAGCAGGCTGATACGCATGAAATCCCAAGTGGGGCGAAAATGCGTTACCCTGTTGGGTGCATAGCGTACGCGCACCGGCACGGGAATGAGTGGTATGCCGCGCCATGCGCTGCGTACCAATATTTCTAATTCTGTTTCGTAGCGGGTGGTGCAAATTTTCATTCCGCCCATCTGCAAAAGCGGATAAAGGCGATAGCCTGTTTGCGTGTCGGGCAGGCGGTGGGCTGTCTGTACGGTAAACCAGAAGTTGGAAAACCGGTTGGCAAAAGTATTTTTTTCGGGCATATTTGCCTGTTTCAGGTTGCGGCTGCCGATGATGAGGGCTTGCGGATGAGCGGCGGCGGCTTCCACAAAAGCCGGAATATTTTCTGCAAAATGCTGTCCGTCGGAATCAATGGTAACGGCATGGGTGAAGCCTTTGGAAAGCGCATATTTAAAGCCTTTGCGCAGCGCATACCCTTTGCCTTTGTTGGTCGGACAGGTAATTGTCATAATGCGGTCGCCATAATCCGCCAAAATGATGTCGGTAGCATCGGTAGAGCCATCATTTACCACTATTACCGCAGGAATATAGCGCAACACATCGTCAATCACCCATGCCAAGGTGCGTTCATTGTTGTAGGTCGGAATGATGGCGCAGATATTCATACTTCCGTCAGCGTCAGCGATAATTTTGAGAACGTGACTTCGCCTTCGCTCACCGTAGCCGCGATTTTCCTCTGACCTGCCTCATTTGCCAACGTCAGTTCCACGTTTATTTTTTCATATTCCAACGGGTTTATCACGTTCATAAACTTGACGTTTGCCACTTTTTTAAGAAAAAATTTCTGCTGACAATACGATTCAGCCAGTTCTTTCACCATTTGTATGATGCAAACGCCCGGTGTAATCGGGTTTCCGGGGAAATGCGCCGCATAAACAGGATGGTCGGCATTGAGTTTCAGGCGATAATTTGCTGAATTATCACCGGTTTGTACATCTGTTATTTTGAAAAAATCATCTTGAAGTTTCATCTTCTATTTTTATGAAATGATAAATAATTTTCTTTTTGTTTTGCAGCCTGATTTCGCCATTGGGAAAACGCTGAACAGTCCGTGAATGTTCCTTTATCAGCAAGGTGTCCTGCTCAAAACTGCGCGTTGACCGGCGACAGGCTTTGCTGTCCGGCTCGTCAACCGCAAACAGCAGGTGAAAATCGGCAGCAATCACCTTTTTAATGTACCATTTATCCATCATGGGAACCATGTTGAGGATGCTGCATTTCTCGGTCGTGGAAATGAAATCGAACATTTTGACGCCAAATTCGTTCATCAGCGAGCCGCGCCATGTGTCGTTCATGCGTTTCACCACTAAGATTCCCGTGATATTGTTGCCACCTGCAAGGATGGTCGTCTTGTAACGGTTGGTTGCATTGGGATTTGCCATCTGCAATGTCATTGATTCGCTGAACTGAGCCGTATTTTTTCCGGCAGCGCAGGCTTGCAACAAGCAAATCAGACCTATCCATACTATTATTCGTCGCATCGCCTAAGCCTTTGTTGGTTTTATCCGTGCCGTTGACGCATAAACGCCCACCGCACAGAGGATGACAAATACGATAAAAGTAGTCCGCATACTCTGCATAAACGCGGGATACAGCGCAGGTACAATTTTCAGATTGCCCACGTGCAGCGATATTGCCATGCTTGCTATGCCCATGCTGATTGCCTGTCCTGCCAGCCGCATAGTGCCGGTGGTGGCAGAAGCCTGCGAATAATACTGTTTTTCAACCGAACTCATGATGACATTGGTATTGGGCGAGGAAAATAGGCCAAACCCGATGCCCAAAAGCAGCAACAACAGGATAATCAACCAGTATGGCGTCTGAATATTCAGAAATACCAGCCCTATCAAGCCTGCCACACTGATGCACATACCGGTAGTCGCTAATTTCGATGGCGATATTCGATTGGACACATATCCGGCAAGCACCGAGCAGACAGATTGGATGCAAGCCTGTGAAATCAGTATCAATCCGGCATGGCGAGCGTCTAATCCCCGCACATATTGAAGATAAAGGCTCAGCATGAACGCTATGGCAAAGGTGGCAGCGTAATTAATCAGCGCCGCAACGGATGACAGGCAGAAAACCTTGTTGCCGCTGAACAGCCTGACGTTGAATACCGGAAATCCCTGCTTCCTTTCAAATAAGATAAAGACAACGAAAGCCAGCACGCCTGCGGTTAAGCAAAGGATACCGTCAATATGCGGAAGAGACGAAAACCCGTAAATCAGGGAAGCCAATCCGACGCCGTAGAGGATGCTACCTCGCAAATCAAATCTCTCGCCTTTGGCTTC
>JAISKR010000180.1 GCA_031260845.1 Bacteroidales bacterium | reverse complement strand
CCCCAACAAGTTCCTTCTATGTAGTTAAGACGTTTCCTCTTCAGAGCTCGCCCAATTATTGCTGACGTCCAACGCGGTAAGTTGGTTGCCGTAACACTCCAAGTACCCCAACGCCGTATTATTGCTTACATCCAAAGCGGTAAGTTGATTGACGCCACAATTCAAGTCTGTCAACTCCGTACATCCGTTCAAATTCAAACTACCGGCAACACCCTCCAAGGACCAAATAATCCGCGTCACTCGCTTGGGCGTTGTAGCGTTCCAAGTAAGCCCTGCAACTTGTGCTACCCAATCTTCATTGGTTGTCCATATAAGCGTATCGGCAACAGCCAAGCCGAGTCTCTGGGCGTTTATTTCACCCGCAGTGGCGGAAGGCTGCCGCAGGAAAGCGCGAAGCGCGGCTTTGTCGGATTCGTGATAGTTTTGCGCGGCGGCGCTGTTCCAGCCTGCAAAAAGCAGCAGGCAAAGCAGAGAAGTACAGATGTTTTTCATGATGTTGAGGGTTTCAGATTATTGTGATATTGTTGTGATTCATTGTTTGTTGCATAAGTGGCTAAATATATATTTCGGGAACCGTTTTTAAAATAATCCAACACCTCACCAAATTTTTGGCGGGAAAGTATTGAAATAATATTTTCTATATCGCATCTCATCACTAAATTGTTATTTTGTTTCATTATTGAATAAGAAAATACAAATGTAGAAAATTTTTTGGTAAGTTGTATCTTTATATAAAAAAAATGATAATTGATAATGACTTTGTTGCAACGGTAGGATAAAAAAAGGATTTTGTATTTGCAAACTCAAAAACGTAGATACATGAGTACCACACCAACAATCCAGGGCAAGATAAGTATAAGATTAGAAATTGAAAATCAAAAAACAGAAGTCAAACTCCAATGCCGGACATTAAATAAACGCTTGCATCCATGCTTTTGCCATCAGTTGGGCGCCTGCCAAAGATGCATGAACGCCATCGTGTGTCCAGTAGGAAGCCGCAGCGCGTTTCTTGGCTTCGTCAAATACCGTCTGATAAGGGATAAAGACAGCATTGAACTCTTCGGCAAGATTTCGAGCAATTTTGCGATATTCATCAAAAGCAGGAAACCAAGTGTCGTCAACCGCTTTTACGCCGGTCACAGCAAAGGGTTCGCCAATAATCAGTTTCACCTCCGGCAGAGCCTCTTTCGTTCGTAGCAGCAGGGCGCGGTAATCCGTTTCGTAAGTCTTGGCAGTGCCTTTGTAACCGCCCGATTTGGTGTGCCAGAAATCATTCACACCCACCAAAATGCTCAGCACATTCGGTTTCAGATTGATACATTCCTCATTCCATCGGTCGTTCAGTTGATACACCTTATCGCCACTCACGCCTTTATTGATGATAACAGGACGTTGCTCTGCATACCGTTCCAACAAGGCGCCGGCTGCCAGCATCACATAGCCCATGCCCATCATGGGCGAGGTATTGGGCGTGCTGACTTTTCTGTCTCTTCCGGCGTCGGTGATGGAATCGCCTTGAAAGAGAACAACAGCGTCCTCTTTGAGCGCGATTTTTGCAGATGACCGAATCTGCACCGTTGACGCAATAATACTATCGGATAACCCGATTACAGTCCCTGCAAAGGCGGCTTTTTTCAAAAAAGATCTTCTTTCCATGATGAAATTTTTAACGTTGATTACTGAATTTTCTCGCCATATATATATAATGAGTATTGTGTGGGTTCAAAATCGCGCTTGCGACATATATCGTTGATGATTTCCAGCATACGGGGATCAGAAAATTCGATTACCTCGCCGGAACTGACACAAATCAAGTGGTCGTGCTGCACCGCAGGATATGCCTTTTCAAACTGTGCATAACTCTTCCCGAACTGGTGTTTGACCACCAATTTACACTCCTGCAACAATTCAATGGTGTTGTACAAAGTCGCTCTGCTCACCCTGTAATTCTTGTTTTTCATCAGGAGATACAATGATTCGATGTCAAAATGCGAGTCATTGGAGAATATCTCGTCTAAAATGGCAAACCGTTCTGGCGTTTTCCGGCATCCTTTTCGTTCTAAAAAATTAGTAAAAAGCCTTTTAACCTGTTCTTTGGCATCTACCTGTTTCATTTTTGCTCTTATAAAAAACTGCGAAAGATACTTAAAAAATACAATCGCCACAAATGTATGCCAAAATTCTGTTTAACCAAAATTTTGGTATATTTTTTTTGCACAATTTATGAATAATGACATTAATTGAGAATGAAATACAACCGTATCACTATTGTATCACCACCGTATCACTATTGAATCACTATTGAATCACTATGTATCACAAATATTCCCCATTGATAATTGATAATTTATCATTATTTTTGCGACCACAAATATAATGCAAAATATAGATGAAACTCTTATTGATTAGCAATTCCACCAATGCCGGCGAGGCGTATTTGGATTATCCGAAAATGCAGATTCGCGATTTTCTGGGCGATAGCACTGTCAGGGCGTTGTTTGTGCCTTATGCGGCGGTTACTTTTTCGTATGACGAGTACGAAGCCCGTGTTGAAAACCGTTTTGCGGAAATAGGACATCATGTCGTGGGCATTCATCGCGCTGCGGATGCTGTGCGGGCGGTGGAACAGGCGGAGGCTATAGTAGTCGGCGGAGGCAATACGTGGCGATTGGTGCAAATGTTGCATCAAAACCGACTAATGGACGCTATCCGTCGGAAAGTGCTGGACGGAACGCCCTATATCGGGTGGAGTGCGGGCAGCAACGTGGCTTGCCCGACATTGCGCACCACCAATGATATGCCGATTGTGCATCCCGAAAGTTTCGATACCCTCAATTTAGTGCCTTTTCAGATTAATCCGCACTATACCGACGCGCATCCGGCAGGGCACGGCGGCGAAACACGCGAAGACCGGATACGGGAATTTATCGCGATAAACCCCGATATGTATGTGGTCGGACTGCGGGAAGCCACCATGCTTCGTTACGAGGACGGTAAACTGCGGCTGACGGGCGACCGCAAGGCGCGAATCTTCAAAAAAGGCTTCGAGCCACAGGAATTAGGCGCCGCAGACGACTTTTCATTCCTGATGCAATGAGCGCTTCACCGTCACCATTGGTTTTAGGCACCGAGCCTATCGGCAAACTGCTGGGGCAGTACGCCCTTCCTGCCATCATCGCCATGACAGCCTCGTCGCTCTACAACATGGTGGACAGCATTTTCATTGGTCATGGCGTGGGACACCTTGCCATTGCAGGCTTGGCGATTACCCATCCCCTGATGAACCTTGCCGCCGCCTTCGGCTCGTTGGTGGGTGTGGGCGCTTCCACGCTCGTGTCCGTCAAGTTGGGGCAGAAGGATTACAAAAGCGCCAACCGCGTGCTCGGAAATGTGCTGACGCTGAATATCATTCTCGGCATAGCCTTTTCGCTGCTCTGCTTCCCTTTTCTCGACACAATCCTGTATTTCTTCGGCGCAAGCGAGCAAACCATCCCTTATGCGCGTGATTTCATGTACGTTATCCTGATAGGCAATGTCGTCACACATATCTACCTTGGGCTGAACGCCATCATCCGCTCGGCGGGCAACCCGAAAATGGCAATGTACACCACGCTGCTTTCCGTCGGCATCAATATTGTTCTTGCGCCCATCTTCATCTTTGTCTTCAAATGGGGAATCAAAGGCGCGGCATGGGCAACGGTCATTGCGCAGACTATCCCGCTGTGTATGCAGATTTTTCACCTGATGAATCCCAACAGAGTGGTGTCTTTCCGCAAGGGCATCTTCCGGCTCAAACGGGATTTGGTGCGAGGCATCCTGTCCATCGGTATGTCGCCTTTCCTGATGAATGTCTGCTCATGCTTGGTGATCATCCTCATCAATCGCGGCTTGAAGCAATACGACGGCGACTTAGCCATCGGCGCTTACGGCGTCATCAACCGGATAATTTTTCTGTACCTGATGATTGTGATGGGACTCAATCAGGGGATGCAGCCCATTGCAGGCTACAACTACGGCGCCAAACGGTATGAGCGGGTAAGCGCCGTCACCCGTATCACTATCCTGTGGGCGGTGGGCATCACCGTTTTCGGCGCCATCACCAGCGAACTGTTCCCGCATTTCATTGTAAGATGGTTCACCACCGACGCCGAACTCATCGACAAGTCGGTGTATGGCTTGCGGATTGTCTTTTCCGTCTTTCCGGTGGTTGGCTTCCAGATGGTGGTCTCTACCTTTTTCCTGTCCATCGGGAAGCCCAAAATAGCCATATTCCTGTCGGTAACGCGGCAAATGCTGTTTTTAGTGCCTTTTCTGATTATCCTTCCCCGCTTTTTCCAGATATTGGGCGTTTGGATAAGTCTGCCGGTAGCCGATTTCATCGCATTTGTGCTTGCCGCCATCATGTTTATCCGAACTACGCGGTCATTTTCCAAACAACATACAATATAATAATAAGTATCTATGAAAAAACGTGTTATCATCACCATCGGACGGCAATTCGGCAGCGGCGGGCGTGTCATAGGGCAGCGCTTGGCGAAAGACCTTGATATTGCCTATTACGACAAGGAACTGCTTGCCGAAGCAGCCAAGGGAAGCGGCATTTCCGACGAATTTTTCGAGAAAGCCGACGAGCGGACAAACAACGGCTTGGCGTATATCTTTTCAATGGGTTTCCCGAGCATGGGCTTCTACACGCCCCATTCGGAAATGCTTTCGCCCGAAAGTCTGTTCCTTTTTCAGAGTGAGGCTATCAAAAGCATAGTGGATAAGGGCGATTCCTGTGTGCTGGTAGGGCGCTGCGCCGATTACGTGCTGCGCGACTATCCCGACCTGCTCAGTTTCTTCATCCACAACACGCCCGAAAACCGCATCCGGACCATTGTCGAACGGCAACATATCAGCGAAGACGCCGCGCTCGACCTGATGAAAAAGACCGACAAATCACGCGCCGCCTACTATAAATACTACACTGACAAGGAATGGGGGATGTCTTCGTCCTACCATTTTTCCATCGACGTGTCGTTGTTGGGATTGGACGATACGGTGGAACTGATAAAAAGGATTATTGAGAAAAGGGGTGAAAGGATAAATGGATAAAAGGTTCTGTTTAAAGCCTTTACGATTATGAACAAGCAATGCAGAAATGCTTCCTGAGCGATACTATTTTCCGCCGGGCAGTAATGTTGTTGTGATTATTGTCTTCAAAAAAAACAGTTCCCTTCGTAAA
>JAISKR010000117.1 GCA_031260845.1 Bacteroidales bacterium | reverse complement strand
TGTGTCAGCGCTTCAGGTATTTCAACTGATGCGCTTTTTGTGCTTTCTCGTCATCAGCATCTATTTCACCAAAGTGCCGCTGTCAGAGGGCGACATCGGCGATTGGGAAATGCTGCTCTACATTAGCGGCGCACTGAGTTTCTTTTGGGTGACGGGCATTATCCAGTCATTCCTGCCCCTTTCAAAGCGCAGTCTGGCTTTTGTGCAGCACAAACGGGTGGACGGCAAGTCGCCCGAACTGTTCAACGCCTTCATCCTGCTGTTGGTGTTTAGCATTGTCTTTGCCCTGTTGATATGGCTGATTTACCACGCCAGTTTTCATCAGGCAACAGGTTCCAAAATTCCGTATCCTTTTTTGCTCATCATTTATTTCATACTGAGCAACACTGCGCCGCTCATTGAGCACATCTACCTGCTGCAAAACAAGCCGCTGCACATATTCTGGTATGGTATTATCGCCACTGTGCTGCAAATCTTTGCCGTTTGCGTTCCTGTGATGATGGGAATGGGTGTAGAATCAGCCATTTGGGGACTGATTATCGTCAATTTTCTGCGTTTTATCTATTTGATAGCCCTGCTTTATCGTTATGCGGAATTTAAGTTGTCCATGCCATTTATCCTCAACAACCTGTATGTGGGTTATCCCATCATTTTCAGCGCTTTGCTCAGCGGTTCCACGCAATATTTGGACGGATTGGTGGCAACGATAGCCTTCAACAAGGAAAACTTCGCCATTTTCCGTTACGGCTGCAAGGAATTACCCTTCGTGGTGATGATGGCTTCCGGCTTGCACAATGCGCTCATCCCCCGTTTTTCGGTCAAAAAGGACATTCCAAACGTGCTGAACGAAATCAAAAAGAAATCGTTGACGTTGATGCACTTTCTTTTTCCCTTGTCCATTCTGATAATGATTTTCAGTAAATGGCTTTACGGAAATCTGTTGTTCAACCCAAGTTTTTATCGTGCAGCCGACGTATTTATGGTGTATCAGTTGATGATTATCAGCAGGTTGGTTTTTCCGCAAACCATCCTGATAGGGATGAAAAAAACAAAAGTGCTGATGCGGGCTTCCATTGTCGAATTGATACTCAATGTGCCTACATCCCTGTTTTTCGTGCAATATTACGGCGTGGTAGGCATTGCGCTCGGTTCGGGATTGATTCATATTCTCGAAAAATTCATATTGATAGCCTACGTTTATCGAAGACTGAAAATAACGCCTCAATCCTACATCCCGACAGGCTGGTATGTCTTTTATTCCATACTCATTGGCATCGTGTTCATACTGATTGACCACAGGATTCTGTATTTTGTGTAACTATCTACGAACATTTTGATGGATTATCGAAGGTCACGGCGTTGACCCAGACATCGTCGTCGAAAACGACCCCGCACGGGAATATGCCGGAATAGACGAACCGTTGAACAAAGCGATAGAAGTGATTTTAGAAGAACTGAAAAATTACAAACCTTTGCCGCCTGTTCCCGCAGTACCGGATAAGAGCAGGTAATAGGGGGCTACCTATTTCTGAAAAAAAAATAAATTTACGCAAGGAAAATTCATCTTTTGCATTTGGTATTGCTTTTTTTTATATCTTCGTGCCGTTATTTTTTGACCAAAACATTAAAAATTTGCAATATATATGGCAGTATTAGAGGACATTAGAAGAAAAGGGGGAATTATCGTTTCGGTTGTGATTGGTATTTCCTTGTTGGCATTTATTGTTGGCGACTTTGTTCCGCGCGGCAATACGAGTTATGACGTTGTTGAAATCAACGGGAAATCTGTTTCCTATCAGGATTTCGAGCAACGAGTCACCGAACTGACGCAGCAGTATCAGGCGCAGCAACAGCGCATGACCGGCAGCAGCAGCCTTGACGAAAATACGCAGGAAATGGTGCGTGAACGTGCGTGGCAGATGCTGATTAATGATGAAATTGCGACGCAGGAATACAAAAAAGTGGGCATGACCGTATCGCCGGAAGAGTTGTTCGATTTGATTCAAGGACCCAATCCCAGCCCCACCATCAGGCAGATTCCCGCTTTCACCAACCCTGAAACGGGCGATTTTGACCGTGCAGCGCTCATCAGTTTCCTGAAAAACAAGAACAACGACCCGCAGGCAGCCGCCGAGTGGAATATGCTTGAAAAGGAATTGCTCAAAGAACGTTTCGCACAGAAGTACATTAACTTGATTTCAAAGGGCTTGTTTACCCCGAAATTTCTTATTGAAAATGAAAACAACGAAATAAACCGGAAGGTGGATTTCGACTATATCCTGAAACCGTATAGTTCCATCGCCGACAGTACCATTAAGTTGACCACTTCCGACATGAAAAAATACTACAACGAGAACAGGCAACAATGGGAACAAAAAGCGACTCGCGACATTGAATATGTCGTTTTCAACATTGTTCCTTCGGATGATGACCGCACAGCAGGCAACAAATGGATGGAAAAGAGGATACCCGAATTTATGACAGCCCCTGACGCCAATCAGTTTGTCAATCTCAATTCCAATGTTCCTGCCGATAAGAAATTTTACACCCAAGAGCAACTTCCTGAACAGGTAGCATCCCTGTTTAACGGCAATTTGGGCGATATATCGGACGCCTATACCGATGGCGACGTGCTGAAAGTGGCGCGGCTTGCCAAGATTGAAAACCGTCCCGATTCCGTAAAAGCACGCTCGATAGTGATTATCCCACGTCAACAGTCGGAAACCGCCGCTATCCTTACCGCAAGGGCAGACAGCATCAAGAAAGCCATTGAAGGCGGTGCAGATTTTGCAAAGTTGGCGCTGCAATATTCGGCAGACCCCTCTGTAACCACCAATAACGGCGACATAGGCTGGATACAGGAAAGCACAACCGCTGCCGGTTCGATATTTGCGCAATTCTTCGACTTGAAAAAGGGCGAAGTGATGAAAACGGAAACCCAGCAGGGTATTTTTATCGGACAGGTGACCGAACGCGGAAAGGAAGTGAAGAAAGTGCAGATTGCCACTCTTCAATATCACATTACGCCGAGTTCGCGGACAGAACAGATTTTGTACTCGCAGGCAAGCAAATTTGCAATGGAAAACCGCACGGATGACCGTTTCAATGAAACGGCAACCGCACAAAACCTGAATAAACGGGTGGCAAGTTATCTTGGCGAAAACGACAGGCAGATAGTAGGGTTGACTCAGGCACGGCAGATAGTACGCTGGGCTTACGGCGCCAAAAAAGGCGAAGTTTCAGACGTATTCAACTTGCCCGACGCCTACGTGGTCGCCATTCTGAAAGACATACGCGAGGAAGGTTTTGCACCTCTGCAACAAGTGCAAACAGAGGTCAATCTGACCGTTAGAAGGGAAAAGAAAGCGGAACAGTTGTCTGCCACCTTGGCGGATGCGGCAGGAAAAGCAGCATCTTTCAGCGATTTGGCATTGCAGTTGGGCTTGCCGGTAGAATCGGCTTCATCTATCACATTCTCGTCTTTTTCGGTGCCCGGCGCAGGTATTGAACCGAAATTGATTGCAGCCGCTTCCGTACTGGACGAAGGCAACATTTCGCAACCGATAGAAGGCGCTAATGGCGTGTTTCTGCTGACCGTGAAGCAAATTTCCGCACCGGACAGCGCTTCTTTTGAACAAGCCAAAATCCGCCTCAATTCGACTTCCGTCAACCGTTCCATATCCGAATCCATGCAGGCTATCAACAAAGCCGCTGACATTAAGGATATGCGGTCGAAATTCTATTGATGAATGTCGGGCAAACCGATATTGTTGGTGTTGGTCGGCGCTACGGCGGCAGGGAAGACTCAGGCTGCCGTTGCTGCGGCTCAAATGCTGCATACCGAAATCATATCCTGCGACTCACGGCAAATGTATCGCGAAATGCGTATTGGCACGGCTGTTCCCGATGATGAAGAACTTGCCGCCGTGCCGCATCATTTCATCGGTCATCTTTCCATTCACGACTATTATAACGTCAGTATGTTCGAACAGGAATGCCTTGCACTGCTTGACCGTTTGTTCCTGCAACACCCTGTCGTCATCATGACAGGCGGTTCCGGCTTGTATGTCGATGCGGTGGTGCGCGGCATTGACGACTTCCCGACCGTTGACGCCGAAATTCGCAAAACCGTTGCCGAATGGTTTGAAACCCAAGGCGTCGAATACCTGCGGCGGCAACTGAAACTGCTCGACCCCGAACACTATGCCAAAGTCGATTTGAGCAATCATAAACGCATGATGAAAGCCATTGAAGTGAGCCTGCAAACAGGCAAACCCTATTCGTCGTTTCTGACCAACACCCACCGCGAGCGCCCTTTCGATATTGTCAAAATCATGCTGAACCGCCCCCGCGAGGAACTCTTTGAGCGCATCAACCTTCGTACAACACAGATGATGGATGCCGGTCTGCTGCAAGAGGCAGAAAGGTTGTACCCTTTTCGCCATCTCAACGCCCTCAACACAGTGGGCTACAAGGAACTTTTCGATTATATGAACGGCGTCTGCGATTTGGCAACAGCCGTCACGCTTATCCAACGCAATACCCGCCGCTATGCCAAACGCCAATTGACATGGTTTGCCCGCGATGCGGAAATGGAATGGATACACCCGGATGAATTACCGGCAAAGGTTGCAAATATGCTGTAACCCTGTCTATTCCTTCGGTTCATCCATTCGTCCGATAAACAGAATGACGCCTGTACTTTTTTCTTTAATCAGATATAAAAATGGGCGGTCGGCAAAAAACGGGACGGGTACTGCCGACTGATCCGGAGGTACGGACGTCACCTCAAATCCAATCACTGTTGCGGCAGCCGCTTCTGTGCCTTCTTCATTCACTTCTACAAATGTTTTTTGCTTGATTTCTGAAACCCGTAATTTTTTATCGGATATATTGTTGAAGCCACCCGAGAAAATTAATTTCAAACCTGCATCATATACCGGTTCTTTGAGGGGCAAATCACATTCGATTTTAAAACGCGGTAATTTCAAATATATATTTTGTTGGTAAAATTTTCCGGATATAGCCTTCCATGTGTCATTATCCAAATAATCTCTTAATTGTTCCATTGTCCTGCCTTCTTGCGGAAGAATTGCCACCATACTGAACGCCTGATTTCCGTATGGCATTTCTACGCATTGTATATGTTCGTCGGCATAATAAGGCAGAGTAATGGTTTGTTCCATTAGCGTAACTTTCTCTTTTTTGCCGCTTTCCAGCGTAAAATCGCTTTCCCTGCTTTGACTTTTCTCAAAGGCAAATTTCCATTGGCTTTTAAAGTAAACTGCGTTAATCAGATACATCACCACTTCATCGGGTATTGGATTGTTCACAATTTTCGTTATCCGGTCTTTTGTTTTTTCGGCACACCAGTTATTAATAATGTCTGCTGCTTTGGAATCGCTGAAATCAAGGTCTTTAACCTGTGCATCGAAATATTGTTGGTTGACGTCAAGAAAGGGCTTTTTCACAGGAAACCCTGTGAGATACCATATTGAATTGGCAAGTTGGATTTCCGTCAAGGGGTCAATATCTTGTAAGGCTTCCGACATTTTCCGGTAATACTCGTTGAACTCTTTATCGGTAAAACCTGTAACGCCGAACACTTCCGCCATTTCATCGCGAGTGTCGCCCGTTGTGCCGTTGTACAACATTCCCAGCGCCATGTTCAGACTTAGCGGCGAAAAAAACGTATTAGCGTTTGTTTTCGCCACGTTTTGGAACATCACAAACGAAAAACGATTGTCCAAACTTGCCCGCTCGGCTTGTTTTAATGTCAATTCGATTGGTTTCGCCAATTCAGCGTCAATCGGATTGTCACCCGATTCCTTGTTGCATGAAACTACGCAGCCCCAAAGACTGATGAATGCAATGTAAAACAATTTCTTTTTCATATCCAATATGATTTTAAGGTTCATATATATGATGCAAAAATGTTTAAAAACGTTGCATGGCGTCAGCATTTTTTTTGTTTATTCCGCCACCACCAAACTGACAGGTCCGAGCAGTCCGTTGTCCCGCAGTGGGAAATCTTTACCGGGACCTGC
>JAISKR010000113.1 GCA_031260845.1 Bacteroidales bacterium | reverse complement strand
TAATGACTTCCTGAAAGAGTTGAAGCCGGAATATAGCAAAAAGATTGCCTCGTTAGGCAAACGGGTTATGTTTCTGCTGGATGAGAAAAATTTTACACCCAACGTATCCATTGAGTTGGATAGCGAAATTGTCAAAAAGATTCTGGACATTTTAATTAGTAATTCTATCAAATACACTGATAAAGGTTATATCAAAATCGGTTACAAGATTTTGAATAATAACGTGATGCAGTTTTTTGTTGAAGATACCGGAATCGGATTTGATGCTGCGGCATTAACCGCAATCAATGAAAAATTGTTGAATGTGACCGCCGGAGGGGACAGTGCGCAGAACATTGTTGACGCCGCTAAATTAGCCCGCTCTATTGATGCTAAAATACGTATCGATTCGCAGAAAGACATGGGAACAACGACGTATCTAAGCATTAACATCCCGGTTGTTGTGGCAAACGACAGCCATGACAACGCCGCAACAGGCTCTTCACAAAGCACTGCATCGTCTGAAACATCCACCACGACCAAAGGAAATCCCACCGCCGATTTATGGAAAGGCAAAACGATTCTGATAGCCGAAGATGAAGTGGTGAACTATATGTTTCTCGAAGTGCTGTTTGAAGATACCGGCGCCACCCTTATTCACGCATCTGACGGACAGCAGGCAATTGATTTTGCCAAGGAACATCCCGAAATTGAGATTATCCTGATGGACATCAAAATGCCCAATGTGAACGGTTTAGAGGCAACGAAAGCCATCAAAGCATTCCGCCCGCAAATACCCATCATCGCTCAAACCGCTTACGCCATGCAGGACGACGAATACAAAGCCCTGCAAGCCGGTTGCAACGAATACATTTCCAAACCGATTGACGCCAACAAATTAATGGGGCTGATGAAGAAATATCTTCATTATTAAAGGTATTTCCGGCTATGACTGAATATACCCTACCCGGTTGGAAAGCCAATTTATTCGGTCTTTTGTTTCTGCTGCCCGCTGTCGTTGTGTACGGACTGCCGTTTTACCTGATTTGGCGTCCGGATGCACCGTATTTTCTCTCGGAAGAGAGCAAATCTCTTATTCTTTTCGCTGTTGACCACAAATACCTGTGTTTGCTGGTACTTCTGTTCAGCATAGCGCTGCATGAGGCTATTCATGGCGTATGTATGGCTGCTGTGGCGCCCAACGGCTGGAAATCCGTATCGTTTGGCTTCAATCTGAAAGCGATGGCGCCTTATGCACACTGCAAGGAACCTCTGACGCCGATGGCTTACCGCATCTGTTTGCTGATGCCTGCGGCTGTTTTGGGCGACATACCGGCGCTCGTCGGTTGGTGTACCGGCAATATCCTGTGGCTGCTGTACGGTGTCCTGTTTCTGTGGGCGGCTGCGGGCGACGTCATCATTCTGTACATGAGCCGCAACATCCGTGACGGTCAACTGCAAGACCACTCCGATAAAATCGGATTTATCCATTTACCGGAAACCATAACGCCTTTGTAACATGGGAAACATCAAAAAATTAGCCGGACAGACAGCCGTTTACGGGCTTTGCAGCATGATACCGCGTTTCCTGAACTACCTCTTGGTGCCGCTGCATACGCAGGTTTTCCCCGCTGCCGGATATGGCGTGGTGACGGAATGGTACACCTACGTTACCTTTTTGCTGATTCTGCTTACCTATGGCTTGGAAACAGGCTTTTTCCGCTTTTCGCAACATACAGACAAAAATTTGGTGTATGGAACGACTTTTTTGAGCATCGTTGCCACATCGGCGCTGTTCATCGTTGGGATTACGGCGTTTGCGCGTCCCTTGTCGGAATGGATGAACTATGCCGACCATCGCGAATATCTGCTGTGGTTTGGCTGGATTCTCGGATTGGATGCGCTCTCTGCCATACCCTTCGCGCGTTTCAGAATAGACAACCGCCCTCTGCGTTTCGCGTTCTTCAAACTGACAAATGTCGGCGTCAATATCCTTCTCAACCTGTTTTTCCTGTGGTTTTGCCCGCGTTATGCGCATTTGGAATGGGTACAGACAGTCTATAACGAGGAAATCGGGGTGGGATACATCTTTATATCCAACCTTATTGCTTCGGGCGCTACCATTTTGCTGCTCTTGCCGGAAATTTTCCGCCACAAAATCCGCTTCGACTTCGGCTTGTGGAAACGCATCATCGCCTATTCCCTGCCATTGATGGCG
The DNA here is from genome assembly GCA_031260845.1 of Bacteroidales bacterium. Taxonomy (GTDB): domain Bacteria; phylum Bacteroidota; class Bacteroidia; order Bacteroidales; family UBA4181; genus JAIRLS01. The sequence continues at coordinate 6,211 of JAISKR010000113.1, read as the reverse complement.
GCGGGGCTGGCAGGCAACATCAACGAAGCCATTGACCGCGTTCTGCTGAAATATCGGCTGCCGGACTGTTCGCTGCCGATGGAACAAGTGGGCATTTACGGCGCAAACATCAAAATAGCCATACTGATGACGCTTTTCATCCAAATGTTTCGCTATGCCGCCGAGCCGTTCTTTTTCAACAACGAAAAGGAAAAAGGCTCGCGACAAACCATCGCCGACGTGATGAAATATTTTGTGATTTTCTGCCTTATCATCTTCCTCGGCGTTACCTTCTATATTGACATTATCAAGCATTTTCTGCGTTCCGAAGAGTATTGGGCGGGCTTGGACATTGTGCCGGTCATGCTGCTTGCCAATATGTGTCTGGGCATTTATTTCAATCTCTCGATATGGTTTAAACTGAGCAACCAAACGCGCTACGGACTGTTGATTGCCGCAACAGGCGCCGGTATCAGCATTGCAGGCAACTGGCTGCTGATTCCGCTCTGGGGCTACCACGCTTCGGCTTGGATGCACCTGATTTGCTACGTGGTGATGATTGTCATCACGTGGCGGCTCGGAAAGGCGCATTATCCCATCCCCTACGACCTGAAAAAAATATTCCTTTACGTCGCGATTGCCGTCGGATTCTTCTTTTTGGCAACGTTTACCACTTTGGAAAATGTTGCTCTCAATCTTCTGAAAAACACCGTTCTGCTGGCTGTATATATAATGTATATTGAGCGGAAAGAGCATTTGTTGAAACAAATATTGGGCAAATGACAAAACAATTACGAACGGCAAAGTCGTTATTACGGTCTTTTTTGTTGATGGTTGTGATGGTGTTTGCGGCTTGTAAATCTTTGCGTCAGATGGTGGCAGAGCCTGCCGTAAGCATTGTGAACGAAGATTGGGCTGCCGAGCCGACGCCCAAAAGCGAACAGCCGGCTGTTGCGGAAACGTCGAAGCCGGTTGCGGAAGCGAGACCGGAATCATCTGCGAAAAGCAGAGCGGGCGCGTATCCGGCGATGGAATACTACGGCGACAGTTGGAATACGGAACACGTGCGGCTGAATGCATCGGCAACGCCAGCCGGAACAACGACTTTGAACGTGGACGACGCGAAATTCGTCATGCCGTCGTGCGGAAAGGTCAATTCGGAATTTGGAATGCGCGGCAGGTCAATGCACACCGGCATCGACCTGAAAGTGGAACTGAACGACCCCGTATATTGCGCTTTCGACGGAATGGTGCGAATGGCTAAACTTTACGGCGCCTACGGCAAGGTGGTAGTCGTCAGGCACAGCAACGGACTGGAAACGGTATATAGCCATCTCAACAGCATCGCAGTCAGCGTCAATCAACAGTTGAGCGCGGGGGATTTGATTGGCGGCGGCGGGCGTACCGGCAACGCCTCAGGCGTGCACCTGCATTTTGAAACGCGATTCAAGGGCGAGCCTTTTAATCCCCGCCTGCTGATTGACTTTGAGAACTGCCGCGTAAAATCGCCCACACTCGTATTGAGCGAAGAAAGTTACAAACTTGTCGGAAAAACCTTGCAAGCCCCAACGCCGCAACAAAAAACAGCCGCAACAACCACAACCGACACGACCACTTCCACGCATACCATACAAAAAGGCGACACCCTGTACAGTTTGGCACGCCGCTACGGCACCACAGTAGATGCCCTGCGCAAACTCAACGGACTGACCGAAAATTCCATCATCAAACCCGGACAAAAATTGCGATTGAGATAGACCGTGTCAATTAAAAATTACGAATTACGAACTTTCTCACGGTTTCCGTAATTACGAATTTGACAATGTTATTGACCAATGGTGAAAACATACTGTCCGGCAGGTAAATGATAGCCGTTATCCGTCTTGGTCAGGGTTATTTTCCCGTTGTCGTTGACTTCCGCCTTCTTTATCTGCATCTTGCCTGAAAGTGTGAGCGTGGCGGTAGCATTGGCAGGGACAGTCACTTGATAGATGACAGTGCTGCCTTTTCTTTCCCAATTCGACACAATCAGTCCGCGGGGCGAGTCGTAGGACGTTTTGGAATAATTCAGACCGGCAACGAAGTTGGGTTGCAGCAGAATGTTTTTGAATCCGGGCTTTTCGGGGTCGGGATGAATCCCCCCCAGCGCTTTATAAAACCACGCGCCGATTTCGCCGAAAAGGACATGGTTAAGCGAACCGGCATGACCGTTGACGGCGGCATTTGTCCAGTCTTCATACAGCGTGGTAGCGCCGTTGACCAACCAGTAGCCCCACGAAGGAACGGTTTTTTGCGAAGCAACCCGATAGGCAATGTCGCCATAACCGTTCTCACTCAGCGCATTGAGCAGGGTTTTGGACCCCAATTCACCCACGTCGAGATGATAATCGCTTTTCTTCACCATCGCAGCCAGTGTGGACGCCACTTTTGTTTTCATATCGTCGGGAACAACGCCCCAGAACAGCGCCATACTCAAACCTGTCTGAAAGCCTTCGCGATAGGTTCCCGCTTCCCGGTCTAAATATTTGTCGTTGATGGCGTCTTTTATTTTGGCAGACAATGCGGCATATTTATTCTCTTCCTTCTTGTTGCCCAGTAAACAGGCGGTTTTTGTCAGAATCTGCGCATCCGCATAATAATAAATGGAAGAAGTCAGTTCCACAGACGCCTTTGAATTGTAGGGCACCCAGTCGCCCAAGCCCCATGAGGTAAGCCCGTCGGGACTGGAATCGGTTACGCGGTCAACCAAGCGTTTGATATGCTCGTAACTGGCAATCAACAAGCGGCTGTCGCCATAAAACAGATAGATATTCCAAGGAACGACGGCAATGGAACTTGTCCAGTCTATGCCGTTAGCCCAGGTATAGCCGTCGCCGCTGCTGGGAATCTTGGACGGGAAAAGTCCGTTGGGCTGTTGCTCGTCGCGGTGGTCAGCCAGCCATTTTTCGTAAATGGTGATGCCGTCGAAATTGTACAGACCTGTTTCGACAATGAGATGGGCGTCCGTCCAACCGTTTTTCTCGCGGTGCGGGCAGTCGGTAGGATAGCCGTGCATATTTGACCGATAGGAATTGTTGGTTGCCCACCATATCTTGTTGATAAGAGGATTGGACGTTTCGATATTTCCCACAGCAGGAAGGTCAGTGTGCATGAACCATCCCGTAAGCGATTCTTCGGTAAGGGTAATCGGCTCGCTGGCAGTTACTTTCACGTATTGAAAGCCTTTGTAATTGAAGCGCGACATGAAAGATTCCTCGCCTTTGCCGCTGAGCGTAAAAATATCGGTGCCGAAAGGGTCGGAATCGTCTTCCGGTCGATGAAAACCTGACAAATGTTCCATATTCGGCAAGCCGTCATCCCCCAGCGTTTCGCCGTGCAGCAGGCGTATTTCCGTGCCTGCCGCGCCCTGCACCCGCAATTCGCTGACGCCTGCTATGTTTCTTCCCAAGTCAAACAGATAAGTCAGGTCATCTACCTTTTTCATGGTTGCAACAGGAATTTTTTCCGTATTACGGATGGGATGAAACTGCTGCGAAATAATGCGTTGCGACGGTGCAGTGCGAATAAAAATGCCTTTCCACTGCGAATCATCGAAACCGACCGTGTTCCAGCCGGGTTGTTCCAAACGGGCGTCATAGTGTTCGCCGGTAAAAATATTGTTGAACACGAGCGGACTTAAAGAGGTTTTCCAACTTTGGTTGCTGGCAATGGTTTCCACAGTTCCGTCCTCGTAGGTGATGCGCAAATCCATGCAAAAAGCGGGACGGTCGCGCCAAGGTACCAAATGATAATACCATATAGTAATGGACTGGTGGTTGTACCATCCGTTGCCGAGCAGCACGCCAATGGCGTTTTTGCCGTTTTGCAAAGCCTGCGTCACGTCATACACAACATATAATGTACGGCGGTCGAATTTCGTAACGGCAGGGTCCAGTCGATGGTCGCCTATCCGCTCGCCGTTGATATAGAGTTCGTACAGACCGGCAACGGCTATGTAGGCGCGTGCCGACTTGATTTTTTTGGCTGCTGTAAATTCCTTGCGGAAATAGGGGGCGGGTTTAACGTCCTTGCTGTTGCCTTGCCCCGGCGAGTATCCGTCGCTAATCCACGTTCCCTTCCATTTGCCGAAAGCCATCATGCCTGTTTCAAAAGAGGAAACGACGGGTACGGATTCCGTGCCGTCCTTGTCCCAAATGCGGACACACCAATAATATTTGGTAAACGATTCAAGCGGATTGCCGGAATAAACCGCCAACATATCGCACGACGCTGTTTTTCGGGTGTCCCAGGCATCGCCACGTCCCGCAGCAACAGCCGCAGAGTCGGTTCCTACCACCAAACGATAGGCGGTTTGCAGGGCGCCGTAACGAGCATCGTCTAAAATCCACGTCAGGCGTGGCGCAGGAACGTCAATCCCCAGAGGGCGAGACAGATATTCACAACGAAGATTGCTTGGTTCAAAAGCAGCAAGGTATGACGCCGGCAAAAATGCCAGTGACGCAATGGAAATGATTTTTTTTAATTTTCTCAACATAAATTAAAACATTCGTAAGGTTTATGAGCATAAAAAATATTCGCAAAGATAAGTTAATATTTAAAAAAGAATCGGCTAAAAAAGAAAATTTACAATAATGTTTTCGCTAAAATATCCGTCAGCAGCGTTTCCATGCCTGCCTAACTCGCAGCAACAAAGCATAATAAACCTTGCGACCTGCCACGAAATAAGGGTACAAACGTCCGAAATAATTTTTGATAAAAGTAATCGGAAGACGATTTCTGAAAAATAATTCTTCCAAAGAGTAGTATATTTCAAAATAAGTTGTACCTTTGCTGCCCGTATTCTTGTGTTAAGAATACGATATAATATTGTATATTAAATAATTAAGTCAATATATTGTAAGTGGATACATTAAGTTACAAGACAGTATCGGCGAATAAAGCCACTGTTAATAAGGAATGGGTGGTTGTAGATGCCCAAAACGAAGTGGTTGGGCGCCTGTGTGCGCGGATAGCCCTTGTACTCAGAGGCAAGCATAAACCCGACTATACGCCGCACGTGGATTGTGGCGACAATGTGATTGTGATTAACGCGGAAAAAGTCCGTTTCACAGGGAACAAGCGCGCCAAGAAAGAATACGTTCGCCATACCGGTTATCCGGGCGGGCAACGCTTCACTACCGCCGAAAATATGTTGAACAGAAAGCCGGTAGCAGTAGTGGAAATAGGTGTGAAGGGAATGTTGCCCAAAAACAAGTTGGGCGCAGAACTTTTCCGCAACCTTCATGTTTATGCCGGCAACGAGCATCCTCATGAGTCACAACAACCCAAAGCAATCAACCTTAATATTATTAAATAATTCATGGACATTATCAACGCGATTGGAAGAAGAAAAGCAGCCGTAGCCCGTGTTTATATGCGCGAAGGCAAAGGCACTGTTACAATAAATGATAAGGATTTGAAAGTATATTTCCCTTTGGAAACACTTCAATACATTGTTGAACAACCGTTTAACACATTGGAAGTGCTCGGAAAATACGACGTCAAAGCCAATTTGAACGGCGGCGGCATCAAAGGGCAGGCGGAAGCATTGCGCTTAGCCATTTCAAGAGCCTTTGTGAAATTGGACGCAACCAACAAGCCGAAACTGAAAGCCGAAGGCTTCATGACACGTGACCCGCGTGAAGTGGAACGCAAAAAGCCCGGCAGACCGAAAGCACGCAAACGCTTCCAGTTCAGCAAACGTTAATCTTTTTTTGGTCGTCATTTCCGATGGACTGGTTTCTGTCCATCAAAAAATGAGCGGTTTAGTATCCAAATTCCCCGGACTGTACCACAAATTGGTACGCTACTGCGGAATTGCATCGAACAAGTTAATGTAAAAGGAAAGTAAACAAATTTAAAAACAAATAAAAAAAATGTCAAAAGTAAGTGTAGAACAGTTATTAGAAGCAGGTTGCCATTTTGGTCACCTGAAAAGAAAGTGGAACCCGCACATGGCGCCCTATATTTTCATGGAACGCAACGGAATCCACATTATTGATTTGCAAAAAACGCAGGGACTACTTGATGAAGCATCGATGGCGTTACGTCAAATAGCCAAATCGGGCAGAAAAGTATTGTTTGTAGCCACCAAAAAACAGGCAAAGGACTTGGTTGCCGAAAAAGTGAAACAAGCAGGAATGCCTTACGTTACAGAACGCTGGCCCGGCGGTATGCTCACCAATTTCCCGAG
>JAISKR010000050.1 GCA_031260845.1 Bacteroidales bacterium | reverse complement strand
GGATTCGGTGTTCTTTGGGGCATTGGTGGTCTGACTTTCGGTTTAAGTATGCGCTATTTGGGCGTTGCTATGGGACAATCAATAGCCTTGGGAACGTGTTCGGCTTTTGGAACATTGATACCTGCTTTAATAGCCGGCGAAAATTTATTTACAGGTAAAGGACTTATCTTATTGATAGCTGTTTCCATTGACATTGCCGGCATAGCTGTCATTGGGTATGCCGGAGCGTTGAAATCCCAAAACATGACGGAAGAGGAGAAGAAAAAAGCCGTGAAAGATTTTGCGCTGAAAAAAGGATTGCTGATTGCTCTGTTGGCAGGTGTAATGAGTGCTTGTTTCAATCTGGGACTGGAATCCGGTGTGAAAAAAGCGACAGAAACATTGCAAGTAGAAGATTTATACGCAGGTCTTCCGGCTACTTTATTGGTAACTTTGGGCGGATTCCTCACCAATGCTATTTATTGTATCTTCCAGAATATCAAAAATAAAACAGGAAAGCAGTATTTTACTGTTTCGGGAAGCGTATTGACCAATAACTTATTATTCTGTGCATTGGCAGGTTTATTATGGTATTTACAATTCTTTGGTAAAAGCGTTGGAGAAAGTTTCTTTGATAAAGATGGCGTTATGTTTGCTTTCTCATGGAGCATACTAATGTCACTCAATGTGCTGTTCAGCAATGTATGGGGCATCTTGTTGAAAGAATGGAAAGGCGCAGGAAAAAAATCTGTTGCAGCGTTAGTCATTGGACTATTTATTCTTGTCTTGTCCATTATATTTACCGGTGTAAGTCAACAAAAAGATAAAGATACTGCGACACAACCTGAACAAATTCAAATAACTCAATAATAAATATTTATATGAAAGAATCAGTAATCAAGTCGGCTTATGAAGCCGCAAAAGAACGTTATGCATCAATAGGCGTTGATACGGACGCCGCGTTGGAAAAACTTCAAAAAATTGCAATTTCCATCCATTGCTGGCAGTCCGATGACGTCACGGGATTTGAAAACCTCGGCGGTAACTTGGGCGGCGGCGGTATCCAAGCGACCGGCAACTATCCGGGCAGAGCGCGGAATGTCGATGAATTGCGCCAAGATATTGAAGAAGTGCAAACCCTCATTGCAGGCAAACACCGTTTGAACCTGCACGCTATTTACGGCGATTTCGGGAATAAAGTCGTTGACCGCGACCAACTGGAACCGGAACATTTCACTTCGTGGATGCAGTGGGCGAAAGAAAAAGATTTGAAATTGGATTTCAACACCACCTCGTTCGGTCACCCCAAGAGTGGCGATTTGACCTTGGCGAATCCCGATGAGGGCATCCGCAAGTTCTGGATTGAGCACAGCAAACGCTGCCGCGAAATTTCGGAAGCATTCGGTAAATTCCAGAATGACCCGTGTATCATGAACCTGTGGATTCACGACGGCTCAAAAGACTTGACCGTGAACCGCTTGCTGTATCGTCAAATCCTCGAAAAATCGTTAGACGAAATTTTCGCCAAAGATTTGAAAAACATGAAGGATTGTATTGAGGCTAAGTTATTTGGTATCGCGCTCGAAAGTTATACCGTCGGCTCTTACGATTTCTATCTGGGCTACGGCGCCAAAAAGCAAAAAATCGTGACGCTCGACACCGGACACTTCCACCTGTCGGAAAGCATTCCCGATAAAATTTCCGCTCTGCTGCTGTTCACGCCTGAAATCATGTTGCACGTAAGCCGCCCGATTCGTTGGGATTCCGACCACGTAACCATCTTGAACGACGATTTGACCGAACTGGCAAAGGAAATCACCCGCGCCAACGCCTTAGACCGCGTACACATTGGCTTGGACTATTTCGACGCCTCTATCAACCGCATAGGCGCTTACGTGATTGGTATCCGTTCCACGCAAAAAGCCTTACTGCAAGGTTTGCTCGAACCCATCAAAACATTGCGCGACTACGAAGGCAAAGGACAGTATTTTGAACGTCTTGCGCTGTTGGAAGAAGCCAAAGGACTGCCTTGGAACCTCGTTTGGGATTATTTCTGCCTGAAAAACAACATAGCAGTCGGCGAAGAGTATATTTCGGAAATTCAGAAATACGAAAAAGCCGTTTTAAGCAAACGCTAAAATCGAAGCGTTGCAAACGGTCGAATGACGATTATTTTCAACCTACGAAGGTTTCGTAGATCTACGAAACCTTCGTAGGTTGATTTTTTTTCCGAAAAAAAATCAAAATAATATCATTATTAAAAAAAAATGCGTACCTTTGCCATCCCAAAAATAGAGTATTTTGGGATAATATAATGCAGTCAAACGCTTGATGTTCACACCAATAACATGGTAATGAACGTTAGTTTTTGGTTCATTTTTTTAAAAATTCAGGTGGTCATATTTAATCTTTCATAAATGTCATTAAAGAAAACAGAAAGGGTTAACTTTTCATCCATCAAAAATCCGTTCGAGTATCCGGATTTTCTGGAAATTCAATTAAAATCTTTTTTCGATTTTTTTCAAATCGACACTACGCCTGAAAACCGCAAATCAGAAGGTCTTTTTAAGGTTTTTCAGGAAAATTTCCCTATTTCCGACACACGGAACAACTTTGTACTGGAATTTATTGATTATTTCATTGATCCGCCGCGCTACACCATTGAAGAATGCGTAGAAAGGGGATTAACGTACAATGTGCCGTTGAAAGCCAAGTTACGACTGTTTTGTACAGATCCTGAACACGAGGATTTCGATACCGTCATTCAAGACGTCTATCTGGGAACGGTTCCCTACATGACGCCCAAGGGTTCCTTTGTCATCAACGGCGCGGAACGTGTGATTGTGTCGCAGTTGCACCGCTCGCCCGGCGTGTTTTTCGGGCAAAGCATCCATGCCAATGGCACCAAACTGTACTCGGCACGCATCATTCCGTTCAAAGGCTCTTGGATTGAGTTTGCCACGGACATTAACAACGTGATGTACGCCTACATTGACCGCAAAAAGAAACTTCCGGTAACAACGCTTCTTCGTGCCATCGGCTACGAGAACGACAAGGATATTCTCGGTATTTTCGATCTGGCAGACGAGTTGAAAGTGACCAAAGCCACTATCAGCAAGGTTGTCGGAAGAAAATTGGCTGCCCGCGTTTTGAAAACATGGGTAGAGGACTTTGTGGATGAGGATACCGGCGAAGTGGTTTCCATCGAGCGTAACGAAGTGGTGATAGACCGCGAAACCGTTTTGGAACAGGAACACGTTGACATGATTCTCAATTCGGGAACTGAAACAATTCTTTTGCATAAAGAGGGTTTCAACAGCGCCGATTACGCCATTATCTACAATACCCTGCAAAAGGACGCAACCAACTCTGAAAAAGAAGCGGTATTGCATATTTACAGACAGTTGCGCAGTTCGGAACCGCCTGATGAAGCGACCGCTCGCGACGTCATCGATAAATTGTTCTTTTCCGACAAGCGTTACGACTTAGGCGATGTAGGACGTTACCGCATCAATAAAAAACTTCAACTCAACACGCCACCGGAAACAAAGGTGCTGACGCGCGAAGATATCATTGAGATTATCAAATACCTCATCCAACTTATCAATTCGAAAGCGGATGTGGATGATATCGACCATTTAAGCAATCGCCGTGTTCGCACGGTAGGCGAACAATTGGCAGGACAGTTCGGCGTCGGGCTGGCTCGTATGGCACGCACCATTCGCGAACGCATGAATGTTCGTGACAATGAGGTGTTTACCCCGATTGACCTGATCAATTCCAAGACTTTATCATCGGTCATCAATTCGTTCTTTGGTACCAATGCACTCTCGCAGTTCATGGATCAAACCAATCCGCTGGCTGAAATCACTCACAAAAGACGTCTTTCCGCTCTCGGACCCGGCGGTCTTACCCGCGAACGTGCAGGTTTTGAAGTGCGCGACGTGCATTTCACCCACTATGGGCGACTTTGCCCGATTGAAACGCCGGAAGGTCCCAATATCGGGTTGATTTCCTCACTTTGCGTGTATGCTAAAATCAATCATCTTGGATTCATCGAAACGCCTTACCGGAAAGTAGAAAATTCGGTAGTTGATTTATCAGCCAAGGGCGTAATATCGCTGAGCGCCGAGGAAGAAGAAGGCAAAAAGATAGCGCAGGCAGGCATCAAATTAGACGAAAAAGGTCATTTTCTTGAAACCCGCCTTAAATCCAGATTAGACGCCGACTATCCGGTCTTAGACCCCGAGGAAGTGGATTTGATAGATGTTGCGCCCAACCAGATTTCATCCATAGCCGCATCACTCATACCGTTCCTCGAACATGACGACGCCAACCGCGCGTTGATGGGGTCGAACATGATGCGTCAGGCTGTTCCGCTGTTGAAACCGCAGGCGCCTATCGTAGGCACCGGCATCGAATATACCGTTGCAAGGGATTCCCGTTTGTTGGTAGTGGCTGAAAAAGACGGCATTGTTGAATCGGTGGACGCCCGCCGGATTGTCATCCGCTACGACTACACAACTGACGAAAAGTTCATGAGTTTTGACGAAGATTTGAAAATATATGAACTTCCAAAATTTGCCAAAACCAACCAGAATACCTGCGTGAATATGCGTCCGATTGTGAAAAAGGGCGAACACGTTCAAAAAGGACAAATACTCACCGAAGGCTATTCGACCGACAACGGCGAATTAGCGCTCGGCAAGAACCTGAAAGTGGCATTCATGCCGTGGAAAGGTTACAATTTTGAAGACGCCATCGTTATCAACGAAAAGGTGGTCAGTCAGGATTTGTTCACTTCGCTGCATATTGACGAATATTTGCTGGAAGTGCGCGATACCAAACGCGGTTTGGAAGAGTTGACGTCGGATATTCCCAATGTAAGCGAGGAAGCGACACGCAACCTTGATGAAAACGGCTTAATCAGGATTGGCGCTCATGTTGAACCGGGCGATATTCTGATAGGTAAGATTACCCCCAAAGGCGAATCCGACCCGTCGCCGGAAGAAAAACTGCTTCGCGCGATATTCGGCGACAAAGCAGGCGACGTGAAAGATGCATCGCTCAAAGCGCCCCCATCGCTGTTTGGCGTTGTGGTGGACAAGAAACTTTTCTCACGTAGCGTGAAGGATAAAAAAGCGAAAAGCACCGA
>JAISKR010000009.1 GCA_031260845.1 Bacteroidales bacterium | reverse complement strand
ATTACGATATACAAAACCCCCGAATTGGCGGATGCCGTCAGAGTGGTGCTGAAACGCCGCGGCGACATTAATATGGGATGGTCGGGCGCGTGGAAAATCAATCTTCATGCCCGTCTTGGAGAACCCGAAGCAGCCTACAACATTCTGCACAAAATGTGTACCGATATTAGCATTCATCCGTCTGCCGAAGACAGTCAGGTGACGCCTTCTTTTGAAGGAAATCAAGCCATTCAGGGCATCACAGCCGGCATGACCGAGTTGCTGATGCAAAGCCATAGCGGCGAACTTTCGCTGCTTCCCGCACTTCCTGCAAAATGGAACAAAGGCGCAGTGCGCGGTTTACGGGCACGTGGCGGATACGACGTGGACATAACATGGGACAACGGCGCACTCACAAAAGCCTTGGTAACTGCCCATTATGACAAAACCTGCCGTTTGCGCACCAAAACGCCTGTAAAAATCGTTTCATCCGGAAAAACAATTACCGTTCAACCTGCCGGCGAACAGTTAATTGATTTTGACGTGAAAGCAGGTGAAAAATATGTAATTACACCATTAAATGAAATATAAATAATAATTAAATTTTAATATATAACATAATGAAAAACATAATTTTAGCAGCAGTTTGTCTTGTTTTGGCAGCCTGCAACTGTAACACAAGCAACAAATCGGCAGACAAAGAATGTGCCAAATCCTGTTGCAGCAAGGATGCATTGACTTTCAACAATGCAGATTTCTACAAAGACGGCAAATTCGACGAAGAAGCCGGTAAGGACGCCATCATCAAACTGATGAAGTATTACAATTACCCGATTACCGACAAAACCCGCTCGCAACTTTGGGTGAGCGACTACGGCGCCGGACATTTTACGGAAGTAGGTTTGGCGGCTATCATGTATGCCAACGACGAAACGGATTGGTATATGTTGCAGGATATGTTCCTGTTGCCCAATCAGATGCTTCCCGAACACTGGCACGAAAAACCGGCAAGCGAACTGCCTGCCAAGATGGAAGGATGGCTGGTTCGCAATGGTTTGAGTTACATTGTGGGCGAAGGCGAAGACAATCTGGCGTCTTTCCCCGAAATCAAAATTCCTGCCAGCCACGAAGGTGGCGTCACGGTGAAGTACGTGGTTAAAACGCTGCCGGGTGAATTTGTGCCGCTTTCACGGAAATTTTCGCACCATTGGCAGTTTGCCGGTCCCGAAGGCGCTATCATCACCGAAGTGGCTAATGTTCACAGCAATGAATCTGTCCGCCATCAGGTAAAATTGATTAACGACACGTTTCTTGGTAAATAATTCAGGTAAATGAAAACCATCAGGCTGACCATATTGTTGTTTTGCAGCGTTTTTTGTTGCACTCTGTCTGCTAAGGAAACCGTTTCCGACGCTTTGATTGGAAAACTTGGCTATAATATATTGTTTACGGACAATGCCGCTGATTCCATTTATATCCTGTCCCGAAAAGGCAATATTATATGGAGTTGCTTTGCCAAAAATTCGCAGGCGGTACACGCTCTGCCCAACGGGAATATCCTGTTTGCGCATTATGATAAAGGCGTTGCCGAAGTGACCGAAATAACCCGCGACAAAAAAGTGGTTTTCAATTACCAAACAACGGGCGAAATTCATAGTTGTCAGCGGTTGAAAGACGGAAATACGCTCATTGGCGTCAACTCAACAGCCAAAATCATTGAGGTGAACCCTCAGGGCAAAGTCGTCAAAGAGGTGCAAACGCAATCGAAAGCCAAAAACCATTATTCCCTGCGCACGGTCAGGAAATTGGACAACGGGAATTATCTTGCGGCGCAGTTGGGCGACCATTGCGTGGTGGAATATACTTCCGATGGCAGTATTGTCCACACATTCCCATCGCCGGGTGATTGCTTTGACGCTATCCGCTTGAAAAACGGCAATACCATGATTAGCGACGGCGGCGCCTGTTCCATACGCGAAGTCACCCCTTCGGACGAGGTGGTGTGGATGATTTCCAAAGCGGATTTTCCGCAATTAAACTTCGACTGGCTTGCCGGAATCGAAATACGTTCAAATGGTAATATTTTGTGTACCAATTGGTTGGGACACGGGAAGTTTGGAACGGGTATTCCTCTTTTTGAGGTCACCCGAAAGAAAAAACTTGTGTTTCAATACACCGATAATGTCCGTACCAAGGCTATTTCCAACGTCTGTATCATGAAAAAATAAAAATATGAAAACGCTCATTCCTTCTGTTTTATTCCTTTTGTTGCTGTCCGCTTGTCAGGAATCATCGCTGAAACAGCCTGCATTACTGGGCGGTGCACCTTTGCCCGAAGGCTACGCCAGCCCCGATGGATGCACCTTGGGAAAAGACGGCTACGTGTATGTATCTATCAATCAAAGCGCCTCAGAGTGGCAATATCCGGCAAAAATTGCAAGAATTTCACCCGATGACAAGATAGAAGACTTTTTTACGCTTCCGACCAATGCAAAAACGGGGAAAACCTCACCTTTGGGGCTTGTTTTTGCTTCCGACGGCACTCTATATGTGTCCGACAATCAGTCGTTTTGCACCGACGAACCCAATCAGGCAGGCGTTATCCGCGTGGTGATTGAAAACGGTCAACCGCAGAGAGGCGAATGGGTTGTGGATGGCTTCAATGCTTCCAACGGCATCATCTGTCACGGCGACTACCTGTTTGTTGCAGAAACCAATCTTGGCACAACGGACAAATATACGAGCGGCGTTTATCGTTTCGCAATCAGCGAGTTAATCAGCGGCGACACCTTACACGTAACCGGCGTCGGCGACCCGCATCTTATCCTTTCTTTTGAAACCAAAAACAAGGAACAGGCGGTTGGCGCCAACGGCGTTGCCTTCGATTCCAAAGGCAATCTGTATGTAAACAATTTCGGCGATGCGGAAATCATGAAATACGCTTTCGACAAGAACGGCAATATCGTATCCGAAGAAATGTTTTGCCATCCCGAAGGCGCATTGAGTTTAGACGGAATGCAGGCTGACAGCGAAGACAATCTCTGGATAGCCGATTTTGCAGGAAATGCAGTATTGAAAGTGGACACAAAAACAGGCGTTGCTCAAATCATTGCCAAGACCAAAGTGCCATCCATCGGCGAAAACGGCGAGTTTGACACCTCTTCGGAATGTATTCGCCGCGGCGATATATTATATGTATCGAATATCGACCTCAATTCGGGCGTTCATCAAAGCGACGCCCTTCAAACTATATCCGTTGTTTCATTAACCAAATAAATACATTTTGTCATGAAAAAGTTATTAGTTGGCGTTGCCGGTATCGGAATCTTTTTAGTGTGTATCCTCGGATTCACGTCACATCGGAAAGCGCTGCAAAGTGCAAATTATACGCCGGACAGCGAAGAAAAGGCTGTATGGAATACCTTAATTAAGCAAGGCATTGAAAAAATCGTGTTTGTGAAGCGATATACGTATAACAGCAATCACTATTATACGGAATACCTCAATTCTCAATGGATGCCGGGCGGCAATCTCTGTACGCTCGACCTTCGCAACGGCGAAGTGACCGAATTGGTTCCTTCCCTTTCGGGTGGCGTATTCGGCGCTTTTGACGTGTCGTTTGACGCTACACGTATTGTTTTCGCTTACAAAGCCTCGCCAAACATTGGCTACCGGCTCTATGAAGTGGGTGTGAACGGTAGCGGCTTGCGCCAAGTGACCTTTTCGCCCGACGACGAGCAGGAAATCATCAACACCTATAAGGTGGGCGGCTATCATCACGGCACCGAAGACCTCGACCCTTGTTATTTGCCCGATGGCGGCATTGCTTTTATCTCAACCCGTTGCCATTTCGGTATCCTCTGCGATGCGCCCGATATTTTCACCACTACGGTGGTTTACCGAATCGACGCCGATGGCAGCAACATGAAAAAACTGACCAACAGTTCGGTATCCGAAAATACCCCCTGTTTATTGCCCGACGGACGAATCCTGTACACGCGGTGGGAATATGTCGATAAAGGCGCCGTAGCCGTCAAATGCCTGTGGGCGATGAATCCCGACGGCACCAATTCGGTGGAAATTTACGGCAACGATATTGACCATCCTACCACCATGATTATGGCGCGACCAATTCCCGATTCGCCCAATGAATACGTTTTTACCGGAACGCCGCACTGCCCGCAAAACTGCGTGGGGACTATCGTGCGCATCAACACGTCGAAAAATATCCGCACACGCGAACCGATGACCTACATGACGCCCTATACGGATATTCGCCACGAACCCGGATTCTCTTTCCGCGATGACGCCGACACTTCCAAATGGATTCGCGACGACAGCGGCAAAGGTCCTTTGTTTCGCGAAAGTTACCCCTTGTCGCGCACGGAATTTCTGGTTTCGCACAAGCCTTCCGGTCCCGTTTGGCACGATTCCAAATCGTATTCTTTGTATCTTTTGCACGAAGGCGGTAAGGTGCAACCGTTGTATTCCGACCCGGATATATCCTGTTTCCGCCCCATCCCGTTAGTCGCCCGCGAAAAGCCGATTGTGATTCCGCCCAAGGCAAACAAG
>JAISKR010000033.1 GCA_031260845.1 Bacteroidales bacterium | reverse complement strand
TCTTTTTGAATAAGTTTCGCACTATCCGTAAGATGATTAATCTCTTGCATATCCGGATGACTGTACAAACCGCCGGTTGTCTTGATATAATACCAATTTTCCGTATTGCCCGTTATATTCAGGTTGGCGTAGGTTTCCAAAAAACAACGCGGAACTTGTGCATTTTCCGGCTTAAAAATTTCACCGGATTTGAGGTAAGTCAATCGGACATAACAACCGGTTTCTTTCGTTTTGAGTGTGAACTCTTCTGCTTTCGTTACCACTGTGGAATCCGTTGGAACCCAGAGCGAGCCTTCTGTGTCTTCGACCGATAAAAAAATACGGTCGCCAACCTGTAATCCTTCGATTTTACCGGTTATTACATTTTGTTTTTCATGTGAACAGGAAAAAAGAAAAGATACAGCAAACAGCGTGTAAAAAAATTTGTATTTCATAAATGTTTAATTTTTATCTGATTTTTTGAAAATCTCAATTGGTAAATTCAACACAAAGATATACCAAATTTCTATTAAAATCACTTATTTCAAAAAAAAATTCATATTTTCGTGGAAATATGAAAAAATGGCTTTAAATTTGTAGTTCTTTGATAATAAGAGTTTTTGTGTGAAGTAAAATGCTTAGTCATTTATTGTCAGCAAGTTACAAAACACAATATAGAAAGAAACGATAAAATTTGAGGCGATTAAGAAGATAAAAAAAATATGGCTGATAGCGACGTTGGCAGTCCTGACGATACCAACAGCCCTGATTGTTGTCATCAACAACGAGCGGGTGCAGAATTTTGTTGCCGAAAAGGTAACGGAACTGGTTTCGGAAAAATTGGGCAACCATGTCACGATTGGACACGTACAGTGGTCGTGGTTCAGCAGACTGACGCTAACCAACCTGAATGTAACCGGATTGGAAGGCGATACGATTCTTCATGCGCCCGAATTGATTGCAAAACTCAATCTTTTGGCGTTTTCAACCCGCAAAATCAGCATCAGCAAGGTGCAACTCAACCAAGCCGTCATCCATCTCGAATACGTTCCCGAAAGGGATGAGATAAACCTGAAATTCATCATCGAAAGGCTGAAATCGAAGGATACCACCGGCAACAAGCCGCGCTGGGATTTCGGCATACAATCCGTTGAACTGAACGATTGCTATTTTTCGTTCTGCAATTCCACAAAGGTTTTCGACAGACCTTTCGGCATGGATTATGCATCGCTAAGCATCGCCAAAATCAACCTGCACGTGACCGATTTCGGGCTGGGCGACGCACCCGACTACGGCGTTCGTTTTCATATCCGTCAACTCTCGTGCCAAGAGCAATGCGGGTTGACAGTGCGCTCGTTTCGCTCGGATTTTGTTGTGAACCGCAAAAATCTCTCGTTCAAAAACGTTCATTTCATCACGACAGATTCAGAGGTGGACGCGGATAATGTGTCATTCAGTTTTGATTCGTTTCAGGACTTTGGCAACGGCGGGTTTCTCTCGAAAGTGCAAATGAGCATCGCCATCCGGTCGTCGAACGTAAAATTGGAAGAAATATCCCATTTTGCACCGGTTTTTCAGCAATATTCCGATTTTGCAAATGTCAGCGGGAACGTTACCGGCACGGTTGACAACATGAAAGGCGACAATATCCACGTCACTGCGGGAAACATGACCGACGTGAATTGCAATTTCGACCTGAAAGGGCTTCCCGAAATACGGACTACTTTCATCTACACCAATGTAACCCGTCTGAAAACCTGTCCCGAAGATATTGAACGGGTACGCCTCAAACGCAACAAAAGCGGTCATGTGGAACTTCCCGCAGCGTTGAAACAACTGACAGAAATCGGTTTTACCGGCAATTTTACCGGATTTTTCGATGATTTCGTCACTTACGGAACTTTTGACAGCAATTTGGGCAATCTGTCCACCGACTTGTCCATTAAACCTACTTTGATTTCCAAAACGGACACCAGTTTCACCTTCCACGGTCAGATGAAAACAGACGAATTTCACCTTGGGCGTCTGTTGGGAACTTCGTCTATCGGCAAAATCACCATGGACGGGATGGTGAAAGGGATGGCTTCGGGACCCAACCATATCACCGCAGACATTGAGGGAATGATTAGGCAAATCCGCCTGAAAGACTACGATTACAAAGCCATCAGCATCAACGGCGCCATCAACAACCGCGCCTACGACGGTAAACTGTACATTGACGAGCCAAACGTAAAAGTCGATTTTTCCGGCAAGGTGGATATGACCAACCCGACTTTTCCCGATTTCAATTTTACCGCCAATGTGGAACGGGCACGCCTGCACGAGTTGAAATTAGCGGAAGACACGTCTTCATTCATTGCCTTCAACATTACAGCCGACTTTTCGGGCACCAATATTGACAATATCATGGGGCAACTGAATTTGAAAAATTCACTCATCCGGCGTTACAGCAGAGAGATAGAAATCAACGACCTGCTGATTTTCACTAAGGCTATTCGCGATACCAACCGTTTCATTTTGCGCTCGGACATACTCAACGCCGAAGTGTGGGGACAATATCAGTTTTTGAAATTGCCCGAATCGTTTTTTGCATTAGTAAAAAACTATTCGCCGGCATGGGGTCCTGCCAATGTCAAACCCGAAATATCATCGGGCAACAGTTTTCGTTTTGTAGCGGAATTTAACAACACCGAAAAATTAACGAATTTCTTTATAGATGAATTTCGTGTAGCGAAGGGTACTAAATTTGAAGGAAAATATAATCCTTCTCAAAAGGATGTTCACTTTGTGTTAGACGTTCCATACGTAACGATAAAAGGAAAACGATTGCGCGGATTCTTTTTAAACGGCAGTTGCGAAGATTCGACATTCGTTTTTGAAGCGGGATGCGAAACCCTGCGCCTGAACAACAATATGTCATTGAAAAACTTCACCCTTTTGTCAAATACCCGCTCAGACAGCACGACGGTTGACGTCAGATGGAACAACTGGGATTCCATTCTCAACAAAGGAAATCTTCATTCGGTGGTGCGTTTTGAACGAACGTCGAAG
This sequence comes from Bacteroidales bacterium, assembly GCA_031260845.1. Taxonomy (GTDB): domain Bacteria; phylum Bacteroidota; class Bacteroidia; order Bacteroidales; family UBA4181; genus JAIRLS01. The sequence continues at coordinate 6,430 of JAISKR010000033.1, read as the reverse complement.
AGGCAAATTCCTTCCATCAATATAGCCACTTCGCCCGGTCAAATTGTCACTTCGGGTGATAAATGGGCGCTAACGCATGAGGGCATAGCGATTGATTCGTCAATGATTAAGATACACGATTTGTTGCTTAAACGGAATGAACAGGAAATCAATGTTTTCGGCTTCATTTCCAATCGAGAACAGGATAAATTGGTGGTGCATATCAAAGATTTGAACCTTTCGGCAATCAATTCGTCTATGCAGTTGCAAAGGCTGAAATTTGACGGGACAGCCAACGGCAAAGTCTTTTTATCCAATTTGTATAAGGTTCCGGTGGTGGTTTCGGACTTGCACGTCGATAGTTTCACCATCAATGAAGGATTGCTGGGAAACACCGATGTACGCGCTGTTTGGAATTCATCAACAGGAAAAGTGAACGTCAAAACGGAAGCGGTGAACGATATCATTCGTACCGTTTTCATCAATGGCGCTTATGATACAAACGACGAAACGCTTGATTTTGACGTGAAATTGCAAAAAGTGCCTGTAAAAATTGCAGAGCCGTATATCGAAACTGTATTTACAGATATTGAAGGTGAAGCGGTTAGCGATATGAAACTGTCGGGAACACTTGCAGATCCGAAACTGAATGGCGAAGTGACATTTAAAAACGCGGCAATGACGCTGGATTATACGCGCACACGATATGCAATAGGCGGAAAAGTGAATGTAAACAATAACGTTTTCAATCTGAAAGACGTTCAAATAACAGATCGTTTCAAAAATACAGGCAAACTGAGCGGAAATATTTCGGCAGAAAATCTTAAAAACCTTCGGTTGGATATTACAGTGAGCGCCACCAATATTGAGGTGTTGAACACCACAGAACGGGACAATAATCTTTTTTACGGAAAAGCGTTTGCAAGCGGAAAATTTCAAATAAAGGGCGTTCCGGCAGATTTGGCGATGAATGTTGCCGCAAAAACAGAAAAAAATACACAATTAAGCATTCCTGTTTATTCGGAAGATGAAGTGAAACAATCGTCTTTCATCACTTTTGTAGATCATACACCGCGTGCGCAAAAGAAACTGTACAGTTTCAGCAGACGGCGTTCGGTAAGAACAACGGCAGACGGGGTAGAGCAAAAAATAGCAATCAATCTCGACTTGCAAGTGACGCCGGCAGCGGAAGTTCAACTTGTGTTCGATTCAAAAATAGGCGACATAATGCGGGCAAGAGGTTCGGGTGATATGACACTGAATGTCACTAACAGTCAATTCAATATGTATGGTTCATATATCATTGACCAAGGGGATTATTTATTTACGCTGCGGAACGTCATCAACAAGCACTTTGTACTTGAAAAAGGCGGGATGATTACATGGAACGGCAATCCTCTCAACGCTTTGCTCAATTTGAAAGCAAAATACAGCACTACGGCGCCGTTAACCGAGTTGATGGGAACCAACGAAACCGGTACAAAAAATACGGCACAGGTGGAATGTATCCTATACATCACCAATACTTTGCTTGACCCTAATATCCGATTTGAAATAGCGATGCCCTACGCGCAGCAGGAAGTACGTTCTTTCCTGAGTGCAGCCACCAATACCGAAGAAGAAATGACTAAACAGTTTCTGTGGTTGATGATGGTGGGGCGTTTTTACGTTGACCCGTCTGTGACGGCTCAGAACCATGAGTCATCCAGTTCGTCGGGTGTTGAAACAGTAGCGATGGCTACGGCTACGGAATTTATGACCAATCAGTTGAGTCACATGCTGTCGAACAACAGTTTTGACGTCAATTTAAAATATCATCCCGGAACGGGACCTGAAGGGCAGAATTTCGGAGTGGATGTATCCACTGAAAAATGGAGTTTGTCAATGGATTACGAAGTGGGAGGAATGAAAGCCGCCGAAACGTCAAGTAATATTGTCGGTGACTTTACGTTTGAATACAATATAAGCAAAAACGGCAAATTGAAATTAAAAGCATTTAACCGGTCGAACAATCAATATTTCATTCAATCGCCCTACACGCAAGGAATAGGGGTTTTGTACAGAGAAGATTTCAGCAGAATGAAAGATTTATTTAGTCGCAAGGAAGAAAAAACAGCAATTAAACCGGAAGAAGAACAACAACCCGACGAAAAACCGGAAGAGCAATCGGAAGAAAGCGAAAAAACAATTAGTCAACATTAAATATTATAATATATATTTATATAAATTTAATTTTAATCTATATGATGATAGATGTAAGGTGTGAATTGGTGGATAAAAAAATCGAAAAATCTTGTATTTGTGATTTATCATTTGATATTGATAACATATCAACAGGCGAAAATGGATTAAGATATTGATTGTCATCAGAAAGTTGGCAATTATCAACACCTGTTAATGAAGGCATTTCACAGCCGAATGTTAAAAGATTTTTGGCGTGAAAAGTTGGTGAAAATGTTGATTTCGGATGAAAACAAATCAAAAATAAATTTTGAAAATGAAAAGATTTGTATATGCCCGCAGCGTTTTTGAATCTGCAAATTTATTTTTCAAAATCTATCATCTGTTCTCAACATTTTATTAACAGGTTTTGACGGAAAAATGTTGATATTCCCTATTAATAAATCATAATTTTCGATTTTTTAAATCAGGTATGTAAAAAAACTTTGTAATTTTGTCGTTTTATTTGACTTATCATGAAGGTAGCAATTGTTGGCGTAAGTGGCGCCGTAGGACAAGAGTTTTTGAAAGTTTTGGAACAAAGAAACTTTCCGTTGGATGAATTGTATTTATTTGGTTCTCAACGCAGTGCCGGAACGAGTTATGCGTTCAAAGGCAAGCAGATTGAGGTCAAAGAACTGAAAGATAACGACGATTTCAAGGGCATAGACATAGCGCTGACTTCCGCCGGAGCAGGCATTTCACGCGATTTTGCGCCGGCTATCACACGCTATGGCGCCGTGATGATTGACAATTCCAGCGCTTTCCGTATGGATACCGATGTTCCTTTGGTAGTGCCGGAGGTCAATCCCGAAGATTGCATCAACCGTCCCCGCAATATCATTGCCAATCCCAACTGTTCCACCATCATCTTGGTAGTGGTTTTGAAACCGATTCATGACCTGTCGCCCATTCAAAATGTGCGGGTAGCCACCTATCAGGCAGCCAGTGGCGCAGGAGCGGCTGCTATGGAAGAACTGAAAGCACAAACGCAACAAGCGTTGAACGGCGAGCCGGTGACGGTAGAAAAGTTCAAATATCAATTGGCATTCAATTTGATACCGCAAATAGACGTGTTCACCGACAACGACTATACCAAGGAAGAAATGAAGATGCACAACGAAACCCGCAAAATCATGCACAGCAACATGACAGTGAGCGCCTCAACCATCCGTGTGCCGGTGTTGAGGGCACATTCCGAGGCTGCATGGGTGGAAACCGCCGCTTCGCTGTCCATCGACGAAGTGCGAAAAGCCTTGTCGCAGGCGCCCGGCGTGGTGGTACAGGACAATCCTGCGCAGGGAATATATCCCATGCCGCTGTTTGCCGCCGGCGAAGACCCTGTTTTCGTCGGACGCCTCAGAAAAGATTTGGTGACGCCCAACGGCGTTCATTTCTGGTGTTCGGGCGACCAAATCCGCAAGGGTGCAGCGCTCAATGCTGTTCAGATAGCCGAATATTTAGTCAGTAAAAACCTTTTAGCGTAAATAATTCAATAATAACAAATAAAAACAGGAAAAATGATGAAGAACCTGTATATGACAATCATATTGGCGTCGTGCTTGGGTGTTACAACCTGCTACGCCCAGAAAATCAGCGATGACGACAAAGTGGTAGTAGAAAAAATACAGCAGGCAAACACGAAATATACCGGTATTGTAAGCCGTTTCAAGCAAACGAAACACATTTCCGTATTAGGTGAAGACGCCTTGTCCGAAGGCAATTTTTACTACACCAAGCCGAATAAGTTGTCCATGCAGTACGACCAACCCGCCGGCGACCTGATGCTCCTCAACGGCGAACAGTTTGTGATGGTCAATGCGGGTAAACGCATGGTGACGTCGGCAAAAGCCAACGGGAAAATGCGTTCCATGAAAAATGTGCTGTCCAACTGCTTGGCAGGCGACGTCATGCAATTAAACGCCGATGCCATTACCTGTGAGGAAACCAAGAAATATATTGTTGTGACCGCCGAATTTGCGAAAGGGGTAAAAAATATTTACAAAAAAGTGGTATTAAGTTTCGAGAAATCAGATAGTAGCATCTCCATTCTCCGCACGGAAGAAAAAGACGGAAGTTACACGGTTTACGAACTGACCGGTAAAGAATTTAACACCTCCATCGACGACATTATTTTTCAAACACCAAATAAATAAATTATGAAATATGCATTGGTAACAGGGGGAAGCAGAGGTATTGGTCGCGCTATTTGCCTGAAATTGGCAGAAATGGGCTATCCTGTGGTCATCAACTACGCATCTAACAAGGCGGCTGCCGAGGAAACCAAACAGTTGGCAGAAGCAAAAGGCGTTACAGCCGAATTGTTGCCCTTCAACGTGGCGTCGCCCGAAGAAGTAGAGAAGGCTTTGAACAATTGGGCAGCAGCCCATCCCGACGACTATATCGCTGTGTTGGTGAACAATGCCGGCATCAGGCAGGACGCCATCATGGCGCTGATGCAGAATGAGCAATGGAATGACGTCATCAACACCAACCTGAACGGTTTTTTCTATGTCACACGGCATTTGCTGAAAAATATGATGACCAAGCGTTTTGGAAGAATCATCAACATTGTTTCCTTGTCGGGACTGAAAGGTTTGCCCGGACAGACCAATTATTCAGCCACCAAAGCGGCAGTGATTGGCGCCACCAAAGCGCTGGCTCAGGAAGTAGGCGCCCGCAAAGTGACCGTCAACGCCGTAGCGCCCGGATTCATTGCCACCGACATGACCAAAGACATAGACCCCGCCGAGATGAAACGACTGATTCCCCTTGGACGTTTCGGCGAACCGGAAGAAGTAGCCGAAGTGGCAGGCTTTCTCGCGTCCGAAAAAGCAGCGTACATCACCGGAGAGGTCATTTCCATCAATGGAGGATTATATACATGAGCCGATGCAGTTAATTTCATACGCCTTATTTTATGCCGTTTGCCGGTTATTGGCATTCTTGCCGTTAAGAGCGCTGTATGTGCTTTCCGATTTTCTATATCTCATTATCCGCTATGTGGTTGGCTATCGCCGCAAGGTGATTTTGGAGAATCTGCGCAATTCTTTCCCCGAAAAAACAGAACAGGAACGTGTGAAGATTATGGGGCAATTCTATCACTATATGTGTGATTTGTTTGTAGAAATTATTAAGATATTACACATTAGTGACAAAGAAATGCATCGCCGGATATACTGGCACAATCCTGAAATCGTGAAAGACTGGTATAAGAAAGGAAAGAACATTTATTGTGTTGCCGGGCATTATGGAAACTGGGAATGGGCAGCCTCTATTGAGAGTTCCTATCTGTATATTCCGCTGTACCATCCGTTGGAAAACAAATATTTTGACCGGTTTTATTATCGTCTGCGCACCAGATTCGGTACCGACCCCATCGCATCGAACATGGTAGTGCGCGCTATCAACAAATACAAGAGCGAAAATCGGCTCACCCTCCTTTACTTCTTGGCAGACCAAGCGCCGTTGAGTAATCCTGCCAATTACTGGACAACCTTTCTCAATCAGGAATCCTCTATTTTCTTAGGTCCCGAAAAATTAGCCCGCAAATACAATGCAGCCGTGGCGTTTGCCGAAGTGCGCAGAGTGAAACGCGGATATTACGAAATTTTCATGACTCCTATTACTGAAAATGCCGCCGAAACAGCCGAACATGAAATCACCGACCGTCATGTGGAACTGTTGGAACAAGCCATCAGGCGGGCGCCTCAATACTGGCTGTGGAGCCATCGCCGATGGAAACGGAAACGCATACTGCCTCCGCAAGAAAACCCCGCAACATGATTGACTTTTCGCAAATACCATCCCCTTGCTACGTGATTGACGAAGATTTGCTGCGCGGCAATCTCGAAATCATCCGGTCGGTAAGCGAACGGTCGAAAGTGGATATTATCCCCGCGCTCAAAGGTTTTGCCTTATGGGGCGTTTTCCCGACAATGCGTTCCTGCGTGAAAGGCGTATCGGCAAGTTCGCTCAACGAGGCACGGCTTGCCTGTGAAGAGATGAAAGCGCCCGCCCACTGTTATTCGCCCGCATACACCGACGCCGATTTCGATGAAATACTGGCTTACAGCAGCCATATCACCTTCAATTCCCTGACGCAGTACAGCCGCTTTCGCGAAAAAGTAATCCGGTGCGGACATCCGGTTTCAATGGGTTTGCGGGTAAATCCCGAACTGACACAAGTCGATACCGAACTTTACAACCCTTGTGCCCCGGGTTCGCGTTT
>JAISKR010000356.1 GCA_031260845.1 Bacteroidales bacterium | reverse complement strand
ACTTTGTGCTCAACGTAATAGTCATAATCAATCAAACTGTTGATATATCGGCTTGCAGCGAAAGCAAACCTGTCCATCGACTGCGAAAACCAAATGGCGCTGTCGATATACAGGCGAAGCGCATATATGCCGCACTTGTTTTCCGTGCCCGAAACCTGGTCGTAGGCTTCTATGCCGAACGCCACCTCGCCTTGAATGTTCAATTTCTTATTCCCTTGAATTTTGTAGTTGCGCCCCTGTTTTTCAACCGGCAGAACAAGTTTGTCATGCGAACCGTTGACCGTACTGCTGTCGCCGATGGGGAAAATGGCTATTTTGCGTATGACGGGCGCCACCCTGTCCTTCACGCCCAATCCAAACATGAGCGGGTTGACAATATCTTCCGTTTGGGTGTCGCGCACCTCGAAATGCAGGTGCGGTCCGCTCGAACCGCCTGTATTACCGGATATGGCGATGACCTGTCCCCGTTTCACCCGAAATTGCGAACTGTCAGGATATAAATCCACCTGAAAGCGTTCGCGTTGGTACTGTATCTGTTTCACCCATTCAGCCACTTCCTGATAAAAACTGTCCAAATGTCCGTAAACCGTTGTGTATCCATTGGGATGAGTGATATACAGTGCTTTTCCGTAGCCGGAAGGCGCCATGCTGACGCGCGACACATAACCGGCTTCTGCCGCACGGATTTTATGCCCGATAGCCCCCTGTGTGCGATAATCAATGCCTGCATGGAAATGATTGGGGCGCAATTCGCCAAAAGTAGCGGCAAGGGCAACCGGTAAATCCAAGGGATGATGGAACACCGTATCTTTGAGCGCCTGACCGCTAAGCCTGAATGTCGTCAGACACAGAAGGACAAGACCAATTTTGCAATGCGTCGAACGTACCATCATTTGCGCACCACCTTTCTTTTGCGTAAGTTCAGTTGCATTCCCGCTTTGGGTTCCGAACCTTCTTCCAGATTGTTCAGAAAATACAATCTTTTCAGTTTGACTGCATACATTTGCGATACATCCCGCATCGTTTCCCCTTCCCGCAACAGATGAGTCTCTTTTCCGCGTACAGCGCGGCGGCGTTTGGGCTGGATATAGACGATTTCGCCCTCTTTCAAAGGCTTCGACATTTCCGCATCGTTGTATTTGGGCAATTGCCAAGGCATCATATCCTGCGTTTTCGCTAAGGATTCGTAACTGTCGCCTGCCTTTGCCTGTATGTATTCCGTGCGGTTGTACTCTTTAACAGCATACTGCTCAATGCCTACCGTGAAATTGTCTATGGACGACTTCTTGACCGCCTTTTTAGGCTGACTTTGCGAAGCCGGTTTACCCTGCTTGTCCGCTTTGGGCTTTTCCTGTTTGTCCACCGCTACACCTGTGTCATACCGATGCAAATCGTATTTTTCAATCAGATGAATCAATTTTTCCGGATAATCGGGCGCGGTGGCATAACCGGCTTTCCGCAAACCCTTTGCCCAACTCTTATAATCGGTTGGTTTATAGTTGAAAAGAAAGGCATAGCGGCTTCGCGACATCAGAAAATCCGTATGGTCGCGGAAGGATTCCTCATCCGTATTGTAATGGCGGAAACATTCGCCCTGTGTGTCATCATTCTGGAAAGTTTTGTTGCCTTCCCAGTCGTGGCATTTGATGCCGAAATGGTTGTGGTATTTCATTGCCAGACTGCTGTTGCCGCTGCCCGATTCGTGAATACCTTGCGCCAGCGTGATACTTGCCGGTATTCCACTGCGTTTCATTTCGGATACCGCCAAATTCTTATAGGCTTCGATATAGGCTTCGGTAGTGATTTTTTGCGCCCACAATACCTGCATTCCCAAGAGGAACCCACAAAAAAGGCTGATTGCTTTCATGCTGCAAAAGTAAGAAATTTTACTCATACAGCAAATAAGGGCGGCGTTGTTCTTTGAATTTTTCCACATCGTCTTGCCATACGGCTTTTATTTCTTCGGCAGTTTTTCCTTCCATAATCATGGTTTTGACGTAATCCACGCCAACCAATTTCTCAAAAAAAGCAGTGAAAAATTGCTTTCCAATGTTCATTTTTTGATACGCATCAATAATATGGGACAAATCGACGCCTTTGTCGATGATTTCCCTGTCGGGAAGGCTGCGCAGGTCAACGCCATGGCACAATTTGCCGAGCAGAGGCGGATTTTTGGCGGCGGGCAGGCTCTGTGGCGTGAAACTGAACGAACAATCCCGCATATCAGGGTGCCCATATACCTGAAAGGGGAAAGAAGTGCCGCGTCCGAGGCTCGCCTGCGTACCCTCGAAAAGACAGATGGAAGGGTACAAATAGACGGATTTCATGTTGGGAAGATTGGGAGAAGGCGCCACCGGCAAGCGATACAGACTGTTGCGGGTGTAGTTCCGGCATTTTATCACGCTAAGCGCACACACGCGACCTTCGGGCAGCCATTTTTCGCCGTTCACCATCAGGGCGAGTTCGCCAAGCGTCATGCCGTGCACAATCGGAATGGGCAACCCGCCCACGCCCGATTTGTGCTTCATGTCCAACAGCGGTCCGTCCACATAACAGCCGTTGGGGTTGGGGCGGTCGAGCACAATCACGGGCTTGCGGTATTCCGCACAGGCGTCCATCAACCGCATCATGGTAATATAATAGGTGTAGAAACGCAGTCCCACATCCTGAATATCCACTATCAGCACATCAAACAGCAGCATCTTTTGTTTGTCGGGCTTGGCGTTTTTGCTGCCATACAGGGAATATACCGCCACGCCTGTTTTTTTATCCACCGTGTCGGATATATGCGCGCCTGCTTCGGCATTGCCGCGAAATCCGTGTTCGGGCGAGAAAATCGCCGTCAGGTTGAAGCCTTCGCGCCGAAGCATATCCACTAAATGCTCGCTGCCCACCATACCGGTGTGATTGCTCATCACTGCCACCCGCTTGCCCTTTATCAACGGGAAATATTCGTCTGTACATTCTGCACCAACCTGAATATCCTGCCCGCACACGATGACAGGCAGCAACAGCCACATAAAAACCAATATCCGGTGGATAGGATTATCTTTCATGATTGTCCGCAATCGTACCACCAAATTTATATTCGTTTTTGTTTTTTGCCCTGAACCGCAGCCCTGCAAGGGCAAGTTCATCGAAGATAAAGGGCTTCATATCCCAGCCCCAAGCAACGCTTGGGGTAGTAAACGTGCGTGTATCTTGCGGGCTGTAAGCCCAACATATATTGATATGCTGCCCTGTCAGGGCGCAAACAACGCACGACCAATTTCCAAGGCGATGCCTTGGGCTGGGATATATTGGGCTTTCAGCCCGTTTAGTGGTAACATTGCGGATAATCATTTAAAAAATTACAACTGAGTATTAGAAAATAATTACAATTCTGTAATATCGTCTGAATAAAGCGATACTTCACCTATTTTGCAAAGCACGCTGCTACCGGTTTTGTTTGCTTGTTGCACTTCGGTTACCCGCACAATCAGAAAACGAATTTTTGCCGGATTGGTAGATATAAACTCGTTCGCAGCCGTGAAAAAAGAGGTACAGCGGCCATCCACCAACTTGATCCACCCTTTCTCAACGGCTTCCGCTTCCCATACAGCGCCACCATCTCCCATACTTGTCCTTGCAGTTGTTATTTCGGCTCCGAGAGTGTCTGCGATGCCCCAAAACTGAACCGCTGTGGGCGCCCACACATCGTCCGCAGTATGCCAGAACTCCAATCGCGTTAAATGAGCCATAACGCCCAAATCGAAAGTCAAATGGTTGGGAATGCCATAGCTACTTGTAAACTCAGAATCAGAATTTGTACCTACTCTAATAATGCCATTGAACAGATTTGCTGCATCTCCTTGAAGGCGTGCTGCATCGTTAGCCAGATACAACGGAATGATTTTGGTTTTATCCAGCAGGTCATCTGTTGGGAAAGATCGAACAAGCCAATCGGTGTAAATCGTGTCGATAGCACCTGCTTCGGGAATAATCGCCGTACGCGATTTGATTTCGCCGCCAAATTTCCAGTCCGACAGTTCTGTTGTTTCCGTATTACCGAGTAAAGACAAGGTCTTGTTTCCCGTTTTGCTTTCGTACACCACTTCAACGAATTCCGCTTTTTCCGACACAGACCATGAAAGTACAAGTACGGAAGGAATGCGAAACGCCATCTGGGAGATGACCTTCGCCTTAGCCGAGAGAATAAAATTTTCACCATACGCATTTCCGTTACACTCCACATTCAAGGACTTGTTTCCGTCTTTGTCATACGTCTGAACAAAAATGCGGTAAGCGCCTTCGCTCAATCCGTCTAAAATTACCTTCATTGTGTCGGTTGCCTGCCAGTTGGAAGCATTGACAGTCAGCGAATCCGTATCCGTTCCGTTTGTCCAGCGAATGATGCAGTATTCGGCGGTTTTCGCATAATGCATCACGCCTGTTATCTGTACCCGATTATGACCGCCATTGACCGTCAATAAATCGGCTTTACCGGTATAAATACGCTCTCCCCTGTCAAGGTATTGTTGTTGGCTATCATTCAAATCCGCACAAGCGGCGATCATAACCATACTTATTGCCAACAATATATATCCTGTATTCATCAATATCTTTTTCATATTTACTCTTTTTTATGTTTATTATTTTATTGTACTTCACCCCAGAAGGATAATTCACTAAAATTGGTCAATAACATTCCCGACCAACTTTCCAAAATTTCGAGCCGTACATAGCGAACAGGGTCAATATCACGGGGAAATGAATACTCCTCTCCGGCACTAGCATAGTCCCAATCTTCATTTGAGAATTGTCCGAGAGGTAAACCCGATGGCTTAAAGGAATAACATTCTCTCAGAAAAGTCCATCCTTCCAGCACATCATCCGGATTTCCTATTCCCGGATCATCTATGCGTCCGTAAAGTTTATAATGATAAGGCTCGCCATGCTGGTATACGGTGGCTGTATGTCCACGTTGCCATAACTTGAAACGGCTCAATTTTGCGAAAACGCCCAAGTCAATGGTTAATCTGTGAGGAAAATCCACAGGAGTTGAGGTTAAAGCAAGGTTACTACCGGTGAACTTTATCTCATCAAAAAGGCTTGCTGCTTTACCGCCCTGTTGATCAAATGAAACATCACCGGCTACGTAGAATACCTTCATTAAGGTCTTGTCCAAGTAATCTTCTCTCCAAGGGGTAATTGTGAAATACAGGGTATCGGAAATATTGTCCCAGCGATCCCGTACATAAATGCCAAAACGATTTTCTATATTGGGTAAGCCTCTTACCGAATACTGTCCCCCCGCCAATGAAGTATATAGGGCGTCGTAGGTCAACATTTCCAAACCGGTAGAATCTCCTGCCAGCACATTGATAGAAACCTCCTCCTTGTCATCATTCGTAAAATCAATCAAAAATCCGCCGAAATCAACTGTGTAAGCAAGGCTGTTTTTGATTTTTTCTACCGGAGGCGTCAGGGGATTGATGGTAACTTCCACCGGCGAAGACGCTTTTTCCTGCCGGTTGACCGCATACAGTTTCACCGTTCTTGCATTGACGTCGCCCAATCCCTTAATTGTCAGTGAATTTAGATAGGACGAAGCGATTACGTCTTTCTCCATGCCCTGCGAAGTCGTATAAACGGCTTTGACATACAGGGCGTCCGTATTGTCGGGGAGTTCGTAGGTAATGATGGCTCCTCCGGCAATATTTTCCTTTACCTGCGCACTTTTCAGCGGGTCGGGAGCGTTGCTGTCGCCTCCGCCTATCGGTTCGTGTCTCAATTCCTCACTGCAAGCGAAAAACGCCAGCATTAAAAATAAAATACTAATGTTTTTCATACGAAAAGGCCTGTC
>JAISKR010000331.1 GCA_031260845.1 Bacteroidales bacterium | reverse complement strand
GAAAGAGGGGAAAAATAAATTCGGATTTTTCGCTTCCGAAAAAGAAACATTCGCCGAACTTGCCGCCGAGCAGGAAATCATCCGGCTGTCGGACTCGCCGGCACGCTACTGTCGCCATCCCTTGGTGTTTTTGGTGGAAGCAGCCGACGACATTACTTACCAAATCATGGATGTAGAGGATGCGCACAAACTGAAAATCCTGACCTATCAGGAAACATTGAATATTCTGACTGCCTTCTGGGACGCCGGTTCGGAAGAGGGGAAAAAGTATTTTTCCAACATGAACGAGATTTTCCAAACGGTGACAGACGTAAACGAGCGGATTTCGTACATGAGAGCGACGCTTATCAATAAATTGGTAGGCGAATGTATTTCGGCGTTCATGCAGCATTATCAGGAAATCATGAACGGGCGGTTTTCCCAATCCTTGGTCGATTCGTTGAGTGCGGCGTCCGCAGCCGGAATGAAGCAGTGCCGCGATATTTCCATTGACCGCATTTACAACCACACGTCTGTTGTGGAAGTGGAACTTGCCGGATACCGCATTCTCGGCGCCTTGCTGGATGATTTCATTGATTCGGCGCTTCATCCGCAGTCACATTATGCCAAAAAACTGCTGATGCTGCTGCCCGAACAATACCGCAGCCGGCAGGATGCGCCGATATATACGCAAATACAGTCGGTGCTGGATTTTGTGTCAGGCATGACCGACCTTTTCGCGTTGGATTTATACCGCACCATCCACGGGATGAAAATAAGTTACCAGTAGCGGATTTTAAAAATATTTTAGGAAAATTGTTCATCGCAAGAAAAAAATGCGTAACTTTGTATAATATACTTTTTTGTAATTATGGCACAAGCAATCTCAGATTTAGGCGAATTTGGACTTATCCGGCATCTTACGCGGGATATTCGCACGCAGCAACCCTCTACCATCAAAGGCGTCGGGGATGACGCGGCTATCCTGCGATACGGCAATGCTACGCTGGCTGTCACCACCGATACCTTGGCGGAAGGCGTCCATTTCGACCTGACTTACACACCCATGCAGCATTTGGGCTACAAAGCCGCTGTGGTTGCCTTCTCTGACCTGTATGCCATGAATGCCACGCCACGCCAACTGTTGGTATCCATTGCCGTGTCGGCAAGATTTTCCGTAGAATCGCTGGAATTGTTCTATCAGGGATTGCAACACGCCTGCGAGCAGTACGGCGCCGACCTTGCAGGTGGCGACACCTCGCCATCCCTTACAGGCTTCTGCATTAACGTAACTGCCATCGGTGAAGTGGCGCCCGACAAGATAACCTACCGCCACACAGCGCAAACAGGCGACCTGCTATGCGTTTCGGGCGACCTTGGCGCTGCCTACATGGGTTTGCAGGTGCTCGACCGCGAAAAAAAGATATTTGAAGAAAGCAAAGGCGTACAACCGCAATTGGAAGGGTATGAATATGTTGTGGGCAGACAACTCAAACCCGAGGCGCGGAAAGACATCGTTGAATGGCTGGCTTCGGCGAATATCACACCCACTGCCATGATTGACCTTTCGGATGGCTTGGCATCAGGCGTGTTGCAACTTTGCGCAGCCTCAAAAACCGGATGCGAGATACATCATCACAAAATACCCATTGCTGACGAAACCATCAAAACGGCAGAGGAATTTTACATGGAACCGTTGGTTGCCGCGCTCAACGGCGGCGACGACTACGAGTTGCTGTTCACCGTGCCCGTGACGGTTGCCGAAAAACTTTACGGACAACAGGAAATATCCATTCTCGGCTATCTGACCGAACAGGAAAAAGGCTGTTTCTTGGTGCCGCAGAACGGGGATAAGATTGAGATAAAGGGGATGAACGTATAGAAAAAAGGTATGCAAGATTCTTGCATACCTTCTAAAAATTACTTCGCCATGTTATGGCGAAGTAAATCTTATCCCGCCATATTCTCAAATGTAGCCATATATTCTTCGCCTGTTAATACCGTGTCGTACAGCCCGATATTTTCGTTTTCGTGTTTGTTGACGCCGATATATGCCAAACTGCTGTCCTCGTAGCGTTTGAATTTATATACCGCGTCATTCATCAGGGCGCTGTTGAACACGTCGAGGCTGACTAACAATTCAAAATCATTGACCGACAAGCCGGTTACTTTTTTGAAAAGTCCGGGTTCCAATTGGGTAATGACGTCTCTCAGGCTTCTTTCGCGGTAATCCGTCAAATACATGAACACAGGGATGCGGGTGGCAAATTTGATTAGTTTTTCCTGAATTTGTTTCCTCTTGCTTTTGAAATCTTTTTCTTCTTCGGTCAGCGTTTTTTTCGCCTGTTTGCTCAGTTCATTCTCATTGGCTTCCTTTTTGGCTTTCTTCACGGCTTCCGATTTGTTGATGATGGTTTCAATATCCTGATTCAGATTGCGGAAACCTTCGATGCTCATCAGCGCTTTCATCGCGGCTTCATTGTTCATCAGGCGGCGCAGCGTGTCGTTATCCACATTGACGAGCAGGGCGCTTTCCCAACGACGTGCCAGCAGGGTGGCTGACGTGCCGCTCATGGCAATGTCCAAGATTCCGGCGGCGTCAATTTGTTTCATCGAACTGCCGTCGTAAGCCAACACAGGCAGGAAATTGATAAATTCGGCGACTTTCGTTTCGGGATTGGATTCGTTCACGTTCAAGCGGCAACTGTAATCGGCTATCTGCCGTAAGGCGCGGTCGGGCGCGAAATCGAAGACGTAACATTCCTCTTTCAGAATTGCCTCTTTGTTGGGCGATTTGCTGTCGGGATTTGCGAGCGTCCATGGACTTTGTACGCGAAACGCCGCCTGAAAGTACGTTTCGGGACTTGACGAGTTGCGCAGCATAAAAATGCCTGTCCACGGGCGTACCGTAACGCCTGTGGACAGTTTGCCGCACGACAGCGTGATGGTTTTCGATTCCAGCGGATTGTCGGTCATCGCATCCCACACGGGCGGCAGGGCTTCTACGCCTATTCCCGCCCTCGTGCCTGCCGCCACCACCACCGTATAATCGTGATAAAACTTGTTTTGCCTCTGTTTCAGCAGATTATCCATGGCATGGCAAGCCGCCACGCTCGGCAAAAACCAAAATGTGTGATTCAGCACGTTCAGCAACGGCGCGTGTGAGAACGGAAAAGGCGGTTTTTTCGCGCCCATTTTCAGGTTGTCGATGCTCGTTTCGCTAAATTCGCCACGGATTAAATCCAGCCATTTTTGCACCTCGTCCTCATATTTGAAATACGCCTGCCGCCCTTCGTCTTCGGCGGCAAAAAACACGTTCAAATCGAACTCGTTGAACTCGCCCTGCATGGCAATTTCGCGGATGGAATCGGGCAACTGATAGGTCAGCATCACCATGCGCGGCAAGGCGGCGTAGGGGTTGGCGTCCATATCCGTAGAGACGCCCAATTTGGGCGTCTCTACCGGGTTGCCCCAATTTTCCTTTGCGCGTTGTTCGTCGGAATATGTCCAGTTAAAAATCTGTTCTTCAATAAATTCGCCCGATGCGATGGCTCTGAACGGCGTACCGGACAGATACAAATAATGATTGGTGGAAATGGGCATCATTTCCTCATCAAAATAGTCAATCCCCTGACCTTCGCCAAATTCCAACTCTTTTTTGCTTTCGGCTTCAAACAGTTCCTTCGCCCGCTCGCGCCATGCGCCGTAATGGTATTCGTCGAAAATAATGCAATCCCATTGCGTGGCGTGCACCCATTCGTTTTTGGGTTTGATGCCGCCCGCATCGTTTTTGCCGAG
>JAISKR010000294.1 GCA_031260845.1 Bacteroidales bacterium | reverse complement strand
CGAAACATGGCAAATCAGTAACACGAGCATCACGTACCAGTACCCCAAAGGCACGACGCCCGGCAGTCTGACGCCGGTTATCACCCTGTCGGCAGGCGCCACGGTAAGCCCAACGTCAGGCACGGCGCAGAATTTCTTCACAGACGCCGGCGTATCCTACAAGGTAACGGCAGAAGACGGCAAAACTGCCAAAACGTATATAGCCAAGGCAACGGTGGCAACGACGAAGTAAAGCCCTGACAGTGTTGAGAACCTGTCAGTGTCAATCGTAATTACGGAAACCGTGAGAAAGTTCGTAATTCGTAATTTTTAATTATTCCCTACGGTCATGAAAATAGTTCGTAATTGATTTTCACCCATCACAACGTTCCCTTGGTGCTGGGCATTTCGAAATGGTAAATATCTCGGCGTATCGCCATTTTCAACGCCTTTGCCAGCGCTTTGAAGGTGCCTTCAATCTTGTGGTGCTCGTTGTCGCCTTCTGCCCTGATATACAGGTTCATTCGCGCGGCGTCGCTCAGCGATTTGAAAAAGTGCATGAACATTTCCGCAGGCATATCGCCGATTTTTTCGCGGCGGTACTCTGCTTCCCACACTAACCACGAGCGTCCGCCGAAATCGAGCGCTACCGTGCACAGGCAATCGTCCATCGGCAGGCAGAAGCCATAGCGTTCTATTCCTCTTTTGCTTCCCAAGGCGGCATACAGGGCTTCGCCAAGCGCAATGGCTGTATCTTCAATGGTGTGGTGTTCATCCACTTCCAAATCCCCTTTGGTTTGGATGCTAAGGTCAATGCCGGCGTGTTTGCCTATTTGTTCAAGAATATGGTCAAAAAACTTCAAACCCGTGCTGATTTCGCATTTGCCGTTGCCGTCGAGGTTTATTTCCACTGCAATGTCGGTTTCCTTGGTTTTCCGGCGAATCACGGCGCGTCTTTCTTTGGCGAAAAGGATTTCCGCCACCTTGTCCCAGTCGGTGGTGCACAGGATGCAGATTTCCTGCAATTCAGGATGCCCGTCGAGCAGGGCGGCGTCGTTCAGCAGGATGGCTTTGCAATGCAGGTTTTTTGCCAGTTCCACATCGCTGAGGCGGTCGCCGATGACACAGGATGCAGATAGGTCGTACTCGTCGCTCAGGTATTTGCCGAACATACCGGTCTTCGGTTTCCGCGTCGGCGCGTTATCAGCGGGCATGGAACGGTCTATCAAAATATCGTCGAACGTAACGCCTTCGCTTGCAAAAGCCTGCAAAAGTTTCGCCTGTGCCGGCAAAAAATCGGCTTCGGGAAATGCCGCCGTTCCCAAACCGTCCTGATTGGTAGCCATCACCAACTCAAAATCCAGATTTTTTCGGATAAAATACAAATTGCGAAACACTTTCGGGTAAAATTCCAGTTTTTCCAAACTGTCCACCTGATAGTCTTCCGGCGGTTCCTTGATTAAGGTGCCGTCTCTGTCGATAAACAATACTCTTTTCATAGATATTTACAATATATCGGTCTAAACGAAGTTTCAAAAGTACAATTATTTTTACAAGCGGGGAAAAGATTTTGCAAAAATAGCATATTTTCATACTTTTGCAACGATAGAAATCGTTCATCGAAATGTGTCAGTTATTTAAAGTGCTTGTTGCAGTATGGTTTCCTGCGGTTTGTTTCGCGCAATCCGGCACGGTACCGCCGTATTTTGACAATCCGGACTATCAACGGGCTGTAAAGCGGGCAATGACGCTGCTCATGCAGTCGGATTCGCTGCAACGGATGGTCGAAATTTACACGGACAGTTTGCAGACGGCGCCCGACGACAACAAACAGGTGCTGAAAGTAACCATCCGCGACGACAATGCCCTGTCCGTCACGCTGCGCAAGGAAGCCGACGAGTGGTTTGCCCGCGCCAACAAGTTTATTGCCGAACACCGGAAAACCGTGAGTTATAAACCTGCGGACGCCGTTGCCGAAGAGGATATTCATCCCGAAGATTTGCCGAAACAGACGCCACAAGCGTCGGTCAAGCCGGCGGGTTCGGAATTTAAAATATTGGCAGCATCCCCGTATTCGGCAAAGAACCCGATTCCGACAGACCAACCTTTGCCTGACGGCGTGGTGTATAAGATACAACTCGGGGCGTTCAGCAAGCCTGTGGCGATGAATACGTTTAAGGGATTAAGTCCGGTATCGGGCGAAAAATTGCCGTCGGGCGTCGTTAAATATTACGTCGGACTGTTCCGCACCAACGCCGAAGCGGAAAAGGCGTTGCGCGAAGTGAAACAATACGGTTACAAAGATTCCTTTGTGGTGGCGTTTTACAACAAAAAAAGCATTATTCTGACTCGTGCTGTGCAGTTGGAAAAAATAGTCAATCAATAGAAACGAATGAGTACACTTTTTTTAATTGTTTTGGTGATGGTGGCGCTTTGCTTTCTCGGCTTGGGAATAGGCGTATGGGTGAAAGGGAAATTTCCCGACACCCACGTGGGACACAATGAAGCCATGAAGAAATTGGGTATCACCTGC
>JAISKR010000199.1 GCA_031260845.1 Bacteroidales bacterium | reverse complement strand
CTTTTTTCGCTCGCACGTCGGGATACACCCGCACGTCGGCAATATGCAATGCAGGTTTCGCCCGCAGGCTGATTTGCCCGATGACGCCGTTCCAGTTGCTTTGCGTGTGGTCGGAAACGCTGTGCGCATTGCTGCCCACAGGAATATGTACGCGATTGTCCACGCGGATGGTCAGCAGCAGTTTGCCGGTTTCGCTGATAGCGTAACGGTGCGGCGTAAGCAAGGCGTCGCTTTTGCCCGACTCTTTACCGTTGACAAAAAGCGTCGTTTCCCAATGTGTCCGTTCCAGTTCCAACTCAATGTATTTGCCGTTCCACGAAGCGGGAATATCCACTTCGCGCTGATACCACGCCACACCCACATAGTGTTTATCCGGTTGCAGCCAAAACGGAATTTTAATGTTCCCGCGCTGCCGATAGGGTGCATATTCTTCGGACGTAAACCACGAATTGTCCACAATCTGCCCCGTCCATCCGGTCTGCACGCCGACGTCCTCGCCGTAACCCTGTTCCTGCAACGAGCCGGGCAGTTGAATGGCGCCGGTCAAGGGCTTGGCATACCATTGTTCACTTATCCCCGCATCTTCGGGGTCTAAGGCGAATGACCACTGTCCGGAAAGGTCAATCTGTTTTTCTTGCGTACACGAGAAAAGACAAAACGCTGTGATAGTCAATATTGATTTTAAGACGTTTGTCAGCGAACGTTTCCGCCTTTCGTGAAATTCTTCTGCGGCTTTGCCTTCCGGCACTGCGCCGCCTCTGATTGGTATTGCCATCATCTTTGGATTAAAGTTTTCCCGACAAAGATAAGCATTTTTTTCATCATCCCCTTTTATATTCAAAATTCTCACTATTTTTGTCGTTATTATATTTTTAAAAAAAATCTTACAAAGATGGAACAGAATCCCAAATCAGAAGGCAAATGCCTTTTTTGCGGCAAAACTTTTGCCAAAGCAGGTATGAATCGACATTTAAAAACCCATTTGGAGCAAAAAGCAAAGACGGGACAGCCCGGGTTTTCGTTTTTGCTAAAAATAGAGCAACATCCGAGATGGGGAAAATCGCCTTATTTCTTGTCACTTTGGGTAAACAGCGAAGCGAGAATGAAGGACGTTGACCAGTTTCTTCGCGACATTTGGTTGGAATGTTGCGGGCATCTGAGCGCTTTCAGAGATCCACAGGCAAGAAGAAGCGGAGGCGGAATGTGGGGTCTATTTGAAGCCGATGAATTGTTGGAACAAGGGAAAATGAAAGAGTATGAAAAGTTGATGGAAGAAACTTCCGGCGAAATTCCCATGAGCCGAAAAGTGAAAGACGTGTTCCATACCGACTTGAAATTGGAGTATGAATACGACTTTGGCAGCACTACTGCCCTTCAATTAACTGTCGTAGCAGCGTTCCCGGTAAAAGCGGACAAAAAAATCATTTTGCTTTCGCGCAATGAACCCGCAGAATGGCTGTGTGATTTGTGTAAAACGGCGCCTGCCACCCAAATCTGCGCTGTGCATATTTGGGATGAAGACAGTATGTTTTGTGATAAATGCGCCAAAAAACACGCAAAAGTATGTGAAGATTTTGCCGACTACGCCGCTATGCCGGTCGTCAATTCCCCCCGCATGGGCGTATGCGCTTATGAAGGCGGCGTCATAGACCAAGAACGTGATGGCGTTTTCGTGAAAAATGTTTGAAAGCAAATCAAAACGCAAATACTTGTGATAGGGAAATAACGTTGGTCAAACATAACCTACGAAACTTTCGTAGATCTACGAAAGTTTCGTAGGTTGTTATTCCTATGAAAACTACAAATCCACGCCGCAATAAGAGAGGTTAAAACTCTTGTTGCAAATAGGAAAATCGGAAATGGGGTTTTTGCGGACAGCCAGCGCCAATGCCAGCCAATTGTGAAACGAGGGGTCGGTAATCTTGTAATGCAGCAGTTCGCCATGTATGTCGGTCAGGGCGCAGTGGCATATTTCGCCTCGCCATCCTTCCGTCAGCGACAGGACGAAACTGTTTGCCTGCGCCGGCAGCAGTTCATGCGCCATTTCTTCGGACGGGGGCAACGATTGCAGCAATTTTTTAATGTGAGCGATGGATTGCAGTACCTCGTCATGCCGCAAGCGCGTCCGCGCCAACACGTCGCCGGCGTTGCAGAGCACAGGCTGATGATGCAGGGCGGCATACACCGCATCGGGATGAGTAGAGCGCAGGTCGCGCCGCACACCCGACGAACGGGCTGCCATACCTGTCATTCCTATATCCAGCGCGGTATCGGCGCTTACCACGCCCGTTTTCTCGAAACGCGACAAAGCGCCGGGCATATTGAACAGAAAATCGCCCATTTGGGTAAAATCGCGTTCAAAATCTGCCAATATGTGCAGCAGTTGCGCTGCAAGACTTTCCGTAAAAGGATAGAACAGCGCGGCAGGGCGGATGAGGGTACGCGCAAAGCGGTTGCCTGTCCATGCCTGAAAAAAGTTGATGATGGGTGTGCGCAAACGTCCGTAAACGGCATTGCCCAACTGATAGGCTATGTCGCCGCACATAGCGCTGAGGTCGGCAGTGTGCATGGCGATGCGTTCCAGTTCGAGCGCCAGTGTCCGCACCCACAGCAGGCTATTGGGTGTGTCGTAGCCGCACAGGGCTTCCCACAGAGAGGCAAAGGCGGTGCAATGCCCCACAGTGGCGTCGCCTGCAATGCCTTCGGCAAGTTGGATGCGCTCATTCAGTCGGTTTTTTTCCGTCATCAGTTGTTCCACGCCGCGGTGTTGATAGCCCAAGCGGATTTCCAAATGCAAAATCCGTTCGCCATCGCAGGTAAAGCGGAAATGCCCCGGCTCAATAATGCCCGCATGAATGGGTCCCACCCCTATCTCGTGCAGGGATTCGCCTTTGACGCTGAAAAAGGGATAATCGCTGTCGCGAACCGGTTTCAGCCAAGGGTGGTCTAAGTAGCGGACGCCTGTGTTTTCGTGTATTTCGCGCTCAAACAGATGAAAACTCTTGTGCACTGCCGTAAACGAAGGCAAGGCTTGCGCACCGTCTTCCACACAGGACGAAACGAGGATGTCTCCCTCTGCATCGTCAGCCATGCAACAGATGAAACGAAAATTATCGCCTTCCGGCACGGCAAAATAACTCACACAGTGGTAGCGTTCATCCTGCGGCAGGCGGCTGTTGAGTTTCCAAAATTCACCGTAAGGAAGCACGGGAATATCGCTTGTTTTGATGGCTTGCAGAGGACGAATCCGTATATTGTTCATGAGGTTTTTTTAACAATTTGACCATATAAATCATATTCCGAAGCATCGCTTATCCGCACCGGATAGAAATTGCCGATGGCGCAGGTGGCGTCCGTTTTGGCGATGAGCACTTCCGTATCCACTTCCGGCGAGTCGTATTCGGTGCGCCCGATGAAATAATCGCCTTCCTCGCGGTCAATCACTGTGGTGAAAGTTTTCCCGATTTTCTGCCGGTTGAGTTCTTCCGAAATGTTTTTCTGCACTTCCATGATGCGGTCGGCGCGAGCCTGCTTCACCTTTTGGGGAATGCGGTCACTGTAATGCGCGGCGGCGTAGGTATTTTCTTCGTGCGAATAGGTGAACACGCCCAAACGGTCGAAGCGCATCTGCTCGACAAACGCGAGCAACTGCTCAAAATCCTTGTCCGTTTCGCCCGGATGCCCCACGATGAGCGTTGTGCGCAGGGCAATATCCGGTATTTTCGTGCGGATTTGTTCCATCAGCCGCATCGTTTCGGCGCCGGTGATATTCCTTCGCATCTTGCTCAGCATCTTGTCGGATATATGTTGCACGGGAATGTCTATATAGCGGCATATTTTCGGCTCGGCAAGCATCAAATCCAGCAGTTCCAACGGAAAATGCTGCGGATAGGCGTAGTGCAGGCGCAGCCACCGGATGCCGTCAATGCGGCAAAGGCGTTGCGTGAGCGTGGGCAGCATCTGCTTTTTGTAATTGTCCAAACCGTAGTAGGTGACGTCCTGCGAGATGACCAACAGTTCTTTCACGCCGCCTGCGGACAGAAAACGCGCTTCGGCTTCGACGTCTTCCAGCGACAGCGAAACATGACGCCCGCGGATATGCGGAATGGCGCAGAAAGCGCAGGTACGGTCGCAGCCTTCGGCTATTTTCAGGTAGGCGTAGTGGCTTGGGGTGGTCAGGGCGCGTTCGTTGTTCGCCGCCGCCTGTCGGTCGCCTGCCAACAGCCGGATAATCCCGTCCATGCTTTTGACGCCGAAAAAACTGTCCACCTCCGGTATTTCCTTCTCCAAATCCTTCTTATACACCTCCGACAGGCAGCCGATGACAAACAGCCGCTCAATGACGCCTTTGTTTTTGGCTTGCACACATTGCAAAATCATGTCCAGCGACTCTTCGCGGGCAGACCGGATGAAACCGCAGGTGTTGACAATGACAGTGGGCGCTTCGTCTAAACGGGCGTCGTGCAGTGCTTCTATTCCGGCGGCTTTCAACCGCTGCATCAGATGTTCCGAATCCACTAAATTCTTGGAACATCCCATCGTGATGATATTGATTTTTTCCAAACAGCCTCTCCCCCCAACCCCCTCTCCACAAGAGAGGGGGAATTGCTCCGAATCATGCGCGGCGCAAAGCCCGGGGGTTATATCATGAATACTCATTAAAATTAATTACATACATTTAATATATAAAGACCGTTTTGCACAAGCGACTATTTCTGAAATTTGAATTTTTGGGGCGATACCAGCATATTTCGTCGTGCCGGCGTGCGGTCTATTGAAGAGCCGAGATGCCTGTATTGCTCGATATTGCTTCGTTTCAACTGGAAAGTTTTTCCGAAAATATGGTCTATTGCCGCTTGCAGCATCGGTTCTTCCGTATCCCCCAAGGGTTTTATCTCGTAATCTAATTCATTGACCTTTACATCGGGAACAAAACCTTTGCCGTAGTCGGAAAAATTATTTTTATTGGCTGTTTTCAGTACAATGGGCTGCATTCCCCATTTATTGGTTTGCTGTTTCACCGCGTCTTCTTCATAAATGGTAACCGAACCGACGTTTTTGCCATACGTGGTTTCACCGATTAGCACTATACTGTTTAAATAAGGCGATAGCGAATTGATAACCAACTCACTGGCAGACGCCGTGCCGCGCGAAGTAAGCACATACAGCCGTTTCGTGTCTAAATGCACAATGGGAATGTTTGCGGTAATCTTATCCACGAAATACATCTTTTCAAAATCTGCACCTTCTTCGTCCCGAAAATATTCGGTTAATATATCATTATACCGCTCATAGCCAAATAAATCCTGCGAAGTACAGTTTGAAATCATTCCGGACAGAACAATCGCCGTGGATACGTAACCGCCTCCATTGTAGCGAAGGTCAAGCACCAATTCGTCAATCGCCGTGGATTTGAAATTGGCGAAAATATCATTCAATTGCTTTTCGTAACTTCGGCTATTATCGCCATTGTCGGGTGCAAAAAAGTTATAGACGAGATACCCGATTTGTTTACCCTCAATGGTATAAACAGTGTCAAGCAGGATGGGATTTTCCTTGTACACCACCACAGACAGCGAAACATCTGTTGTGGAAGAGAAGGTCTTGTCATTTGCTATTCCCAGCGTATGCGCCTCTCCTGTTTCGCCAAGCAAAATCTGATAATTGTCCACCGTCATTTTTTTCTTGTTGATGGTCGAAAAAACATCGCCACGTTTCAATCCGGCTTTTTCAGCAGGCGAGTTGGGCTTGATATAG
>JAISKR010000189.1 GCA_031260845.1 Bacteroidales bacterium | reverse complement strand
ATCGAAGGTTTTGCGCCAGATGCGACAGGTGCATATCGAAATACGGCGCGTCCTGACTGTTGATGGCGTCGCGAATGTCTTTGTTCGACTGATACGGTGTGCGAAATTTGATAGCGTGTGCACGGGCAAGGTTGCCATCAATACTGTCGCCGGTTGAAGCGCCGGTAAAAAGCCCTACTTTAAAAGGATTCCCCTTGGCGTGTTCCGCTTCGGCTATCTTGGCAAGGGCTGCGGGAACGGCTTTCGGGCATCCGGCAGGCGTAAATCCGCTGAACCCGATATTGTCATCGTTTTTGATGAGTTGAGCAGCCTCTTCGGCTGTCAATACTGTATATTTGCTCATGTATAAATATATTTTATTTTGCCGCAAAAGTAGTGTATTTTTACAAAACGGCTAAATTTTTAATGTACTTTGGAAAAACGTCATTTCAAAAAAAGTTCGAGTTGCTCCGGTGATAGCCGTTTTCCGATGATTTCCTCATTTTCGTTGAGCAGAAAAAGTTGCGGGGTCGAACTTATATCGTAGGTAGTACGATACTTGGCGCTGTAAGGACTCCACGCATTTGTCCATCCGAACATTTGGTGTTCGTTCACAAAGTCAATCCATTTACCCTTGGCTTCCTTCGTGTTGACGGTCATCACTGTTATCACGGTCAACCCTTTCCCGTTCAGTTTCTCGTATTCGGCATACAAATCCTGAATGGTTTTGCGGCAGTGGCTGCAAGAAATGTCCCAAAACAGGATGGCAGTGAATTTCCCTTTCAGGCTTTTCCTGAAATCATTAATCGGAACCCCCGCGTGCAAATCGTTTTTGATAGCCGTGTCAAGCATGGCGGCTTTGAAATGGTCGGGCGGCAACGCCATCAGCATTTCCATCGATGGCGCATAATTTCCTATCAGGTTGGTTTTGCGTTTTTCCACCTCTTTCCCCAATTTGTCAAGATAATCGGGCGACGTAAATGAAGCATGAGGGATATACCATTTTTCTGCCAAATGCACCCAGATATTTTCATGTACCATTATTTGGCTTTTGGTGTATTGGTTGAACAGCGAAACCAGCACACAGCGGAAAACCGCAGGGTCGGAATGCGCTTTTTCCAATACTTTGTCGGCTTCCAGATTGATAGTGTCGGGATGCTGAGGAATTACCTTGTTGAAATATTCCAGCAATTTCTCTTCATAAAAAGGTGTACGAAGCATTTCAGGGTCGTAAATATTCAGATTATCAAAGAAATGCGCGCGATACCAGCGATAAAGATACGTGGAATCAGTAATCTTGCCCGTTTCATCGCGCGGATAATCGGGTATTTTCGCGTCAACCGGAATCAAAGTTTGCAGAAATTTAGCGACAAACAAGCCTTTGTTGGCGTCTATCGTTTTTTGCAGATAATCCATCCGTTCCTGATTCAATTCCTGCAACTGAGTACGAATTTCAGGCTTCTTACTGTCGGCTGCCGATTCGTAGGATTGCCGCAATTCCTGAAATCGCAAGCCTTTCTGCATATTAAACCGTTGAAATGCAAAAAAGACTTCGTTTTCCTGCGAACCTTTACTGTTGGTCTTATTCACCAAATCAAGCGTATCGGCGGTTATTTCAAATTTTTGCTCATCGCCCACTATGAAATCGAAAAGTTTAACGTTGTTGATGACAACAAAGTACAAACCGCGTTCCAATTTCTGTTTCCCTTTGAAAATACCCCGCCTCGATTTGTCCAAAATGATGGTATCGTCAGCATACGTCGCACTTGCTTTGGCAAAATAATGTCCT
The DNA here is from genome assembly GCA_031260845.1 of Bacteroidales bacterium. Lineage (GTDB taxonomy): Bacteria > Bacteroidota > Bacteroidia > Bacteroidales > UBA4181 > JAIRLS01. Next base: position 2,586 of record JAISKR010000189.1, on the reverse strand, counting down.
AACACAGCCGTGTCACCTCTGCTGTTGATATTCAAGCGTATTTCATACCCCTGCGCAAAAGCAGGCAAACCACAGATAGTGAACACTATCAACAGACTTACAAATTTCAAATCAAGCAAAAATTTCATATTCTACTATTTTGATAACAAACACTCTTTAAAAAACGGTTCAAAAATCATGCAAAAAATGTTGATTCATGCAAATTTAACAAATTTTTGCACCTTCTGCCGACTGACCGACACGCTTTGCATTTTTCCCATCACAGGCGGATTCAATTTGGATACCGTCACTTCCGCCCTTTGAATCTGCGGAAAATCGGCAAGCACTCGTTCCAAAATACGGGTGCTAACGTGTTCCAGCAAATTCGATGGCTTTTCCATCTCTTGCCGGACAACCTCATACACATTTGCATAATTTACCGTATCGTCAATATTATCGCTCTGTCCTGCTGTATCCATGCCTGTTTCCATTTCAAGGTCAACCAGAAAACGGTTGCCATCCTGCCTTTCCTGTGGCAGACAACCATGAAAAGCGTAAAATTCCATCCCGTTGAGAAATATCTTACCCATGCTATTTTTGCACAAAAGTAATTAAAAAATATTTTTTTTCAAAAACGAGAACAACGAAGCGTTTTTTTTACTTACTTTGTAAATTCGTTTATTATGGGCAACCGATAAACGAATATTTTTTTGTTGAAAGAAATTGTCGTAAAATTTGAATTAATGAAGTTAGACGTATTATTGGGGCTCCAATGGGGCGACGAGGGAAAAGGGAAAGTGGTGGATTTCTTAACACCGCACTATGACGTGATTACACGTTTTCAGGGTGGACCAAACGCAGGTCATTCCTTGGAATTTAACGGTATCAAGCACGTGCTGCATACCATTCCTTCGGGGATTTTCCATCCTGAAAAAATCAATATTATCGGCAACGGTGTGGTGATTGACCCTATTATCTTCAAAACGGAAATAGAAAAGTTGAAAGCGAGGAATACTGTCCTCAACAACCTGTACATATCGCGAAAAGCGCATCTGATACTACCGACTCACCGTCTGCTTGACGCTGCTTCTGAGGCTGCAAAGGGCAAATCAAAAATCGGCTCGACGCTCAAAGGCATCGGTCCTACTTACATGGACAAGACAGGGCGCAACGGGCTGCGCGTGGGCGACATTTTTACGAATGATTTCAAGACGCGCTACAATAACCTGCTGAACAAACACCTCAACCTGCTGAAACAATACGATTTTCAGGTGGAATATGCGAAGGAAGAACAGGAATGGTTTGCTGCTATTGACCTGCTCAAAACTTTCACGGTTATCGACAGCGAATACTCTATCAATCAATACTTGAAAGAAGGCAAAAGCATTCTGGCGGAAGGCGCACAAGGCACGATGCTCGACATTGACTTCGGCTCGTATCCCTTCGTTACCTCGTCCAACACGGTTTGTGCCGGCGCGTGTACCGGTTTGGGCGTTGCTCCGGGCACTATCGGTCAGGTTTTCGGGATTGTGAAGGCTTACTGCACCCGCGTGGGCAGCGGTCCTTTTCCGACAGAACTTTTAGACGAAACAGGCGAACTGCTTCGCAAAAACGGCAACGAATTTGGCTCCACCACGGGACGTCCGCGCCGCTGCGGCTGGTTAGACCTTCCCGCACTGAAATATTCCATCATGATTAACGGCGTTACGGCGCTCATCATGACCAAAGCCGACGTGCTGTCAGGGTTTTCGACAGTGAAGGTGTGCACCCACTACAAAATCAACGGCGAACTGACAGACAGGATTCCCTTTGACGTAAACGCCGAAATAACGCCGGTTTACAAGGAAATGAAGGGTTGGTCGGACAATATCAGCAATGATTTATCTTACGACACACTTCCTGCCGAACTGAAAGAGTATGTGGCATTTATCGAACAGGAAACCGGTGTGCCGTTCAAAATCATTTCGGTAAGCCCAGACAGGGAAAAGACAATTATCAGGTGAAATAATAGTGATTCAGTAGTGAGACAATTGTGATTCATTGTACCATACAGCGGATGGTTAACCTACGAATTTACAAATCTTACTTTATTTTCTTTATTCCTAATTGTTTGCATATTTCATTTGCAAGAATATCGCCTATTTCACTGTGTCTTGGAAGTGCTGTTTTTCGTTTGTTCATGTTATTCATCATTATTGTATGATTTGCCCCTTCACGAAATTCGACACAACCGTTTTCTGTCAAATATTTCAGTAAAATCGACCGTTTCATAGCATTGCGATATTTGCTATTTTTCTGTGTATCAATTTTTTACCTGCAAATTGTTTTGAGATTTCTTCTTTTTGAATATCCATCAGCATGGTTATTACTTCCTGCAAATTTTCTTTTGCCTCTGCAATGGTCTTTCCTTGCGTAATAGCATTGGGCATTTGTTCGCATTGTGCAAAATACCACCCATTATCCATTTTTTCAAATATTGCCGTATATTCCATTTTTCAAAATAAAATTAAACTCACGCTTTAAGCATTTACCCAAACAACATCACAAAGATAAATATTGTTTTTTATTCTGCAAAATAATAACAAATTTATTTCCATAACCTACGAA
>JAISKR010000103.1 GCA_031260845.1 Bacteroidales bacterium | reverse complement strand
CAGAAATTAAGCAGAGAAATCAGAAATTTGCATTTTTTTTTAAAAGTGTATTGTAAATTTGAAAATAGTGTTCTACCTTTGCAGCGCTTATTTAAAGGAATAAGTAATTGATATTCCTCAGTAGCTCAGTTGGTTAGAGCACCTGACTGTTAATCAGGGGGTCGTAGGTTCAAGTCCTACCTGGGGAGCAAAACAGAGCCTTGCAAGTTTAATTGTAAGGCTTTTATTTTGTCCACAACAGAAAATAAATATCCTGATTATTGTTATTGAAAAAAAATGCACTATTTTTGTGGTGTCAATTTTAAACTAAAATAGTCATGGCAACAAAAATATCAAAGCAGACAATTAAAAAAAGAGTTAAGGATTCCGAAAAAAGTGAAAAGAAAATTTCCCAATTCGGTAAGATGAGAGGCTCTTACAAAGGAAAAATCGTAGAGCACGGTAATGTTTGGGATTTATGAGCAGGTATTTATTGGATACCCATATATTTATATGGAATATCGTTGATAAAAAACAGTTGCCCCGTCCGTTGCTTGACGAATTGGACGATTACAACAATGTGCTGTACGTCAGTCGTGCCAGTTTGATTGAAATTGCTATCAAAAACAGGGATGGCAAGTTAGAACTGGGAGAGAAATATTCCATCTTTATACGGAGTCTTGAAAGTCGTATGGGTGTGAAAATACTTGAATTTGACAACCGTCACCTGATTACACTGAATAATCTTACCTATCCGAAAAGTCATAAAGACCCTTTTGACCATTTAATTATTTCACAGGCTATTACAGACAAACTACAACTTATATCTGTTGATAAAAATATGCCTTTTTATTGTTCGCAAGGGTTAAACCTATTTCAATAATCTAATCCCCAACCTCTATTTCCTGCGGGAAACTTTCGTTTATCTTCTTTGTCAATTCTTCCGCCAATTCGGTTTGTTTGTATCCTGTCGCTAAGCGAGGAAGTATGGTCACCGTATATTCTGTATATTTTACGATTTGAGCAATATCACTGCTGCGCTGCAAAGCCTTTGGAAAACTGTGGTAATATCGCAACTCTTCGGTTGCTATATCAAACAGGCTTTTAGCCAATTGATTACCCTTTTCAAACGCCCCTGCGGCATAATACTGTTCCACAAATATCACATCCGTATAATGAAGTGGCAACTGGTAGGTAGGAATCACCTCAAAAGCCCTGTCAAGCACTCGTAGAGCCGAATCCTTTTTGCCTTCGAGCGTCAGTTCGCCGGCAAGACGTGCAAAATTGCTGCGGAAATGCGACAGCAGGCGAAGATTGGTTTCGTCCAGATACACGGTCGAGTCGCTGATATTGCCCCAACGGAATTGGTTCATCATCTTGTCGTACAGTTTGTCGGGGTCAATGCGTCCGGTTTCGCCGTATTCCCTGCTTGGCGTCTTGATGGGCACAAACCTGTAAGCCAATCCATCCATCTGGAAATAGTCCGACAGGTTGAGATAATTGTCGGCTGACACCGTAATGGCAAAATATACAGGACGTTCCCAATTGTTGTTGGCAAGAATATCCAGCACCATCATGGAATTTTTGTAAAGGCGTTCGGTTTTTCCGCTTTTTTCGCCTTTGAGAGTCCATTGCACTTCGGGAACGATAAGCGCCGAATCTTTGAGTGCGACCGTTCCGTTGTTCAACACCTTTTGTTTGTCCACCGTTATTTTCAGGTTTTTGGCAGGGATAAAATCGGAAAGTTGCTCGGTCATCACGTTTTTGATTTCCTTGCCCAACTGTCCCGACCAGAGGAAGCCCTCGGCAGCCGTTACGCCTTTTGTTCTCACATCATCGTTGCGAACAAAATCCATGACCTCTTTCAGTTCCATGTATTGCCCGTTGAACAAATCGCTGATATACAGTACGTCGCGTGTGCCGCTCATATATTGTTCCGGTTTGAGTGAAAACGGCAAGACGTCCGAATCGTAGGCTTTTCTGGTCATCTGGTCGATATACCAGTCGGCAGCCAGATAACTGAGGTTCACCACGCGGGTGTTGCTGCCCATGCCTTCCACCTCTTGCGCGTACCACAAGGGGAAAGTATCGTTGTCGCCGTTGGTGAATATGATGGCGTTATCGTCGCATGAAGCCAGATAATTGTGTGCAAAGTCGCGTGCGGTGTATCGTCCCGAACGGTCGTGGTCGTCCCAGTTTTGTTGCGCCATGAGAACAGGCACTACCGCTAAAAGCGCGACAGAGATGGCAATTGCCGCTGTTGGCGTTCGCATTTTTTCCGACAAGGCATGAATCACAGCCATCACGCCTAATCCTATCCAGATGGCAAAGGCGTAGAACGAGCCGGCATAAGCGTAATCGCGCTCGCGGGGCTGATAGGGCGTCTGATTCAGGTAAACCACAATGGCGACGCCTGTCATGATGAACAGCGTCAGCGTTACCAGAAAATTGTTGCGGTCGCGCTGGAATTGGAAGGCTAAACCTATCAAACCCAACAGTAGAGGCAGGAAAAAATAGTTGTTGCGTCCCTTGTTGTGAAGCGTTTCGGGCAAATCCTGCGGTCCAAGACGCGATTCGTCCAAGGACGTGAAGCCCGAAATCCAGTTGCCGTGAAGCGGACCGCCGTGTCCTTGTATATCGTCCTGACGACCTGCAAAATTCCACAGGAAGTATCGGAAATACATCCATCCCAACTGATAGGAAAAGAAAAAGTGCAGGTTTTCGCCGAAAGTCGGAAGTTGCACCTTGTCCTGCTTGTCGCCGAGCCTGATTTTCACCGGATGCCCTTTGACTTTCCCCCATTCCTTGTATGCGCTGACGTGCTGCGATTCGCGGCTGTACATACGCGGGAAAATGGTGGTGGTGTTATCCGCATAAATATAATCCTGTTTTTTGCCGATTTCCACATATTGGTTGTCCCGTTTGGCATACAGGGTTTTCCCTTCCTTGACGTCCACCGGCGGCGAGTTGTAGTACGGTCCTGTAACCAAAGGACGGTCGCCATACTGTTCGCGGTTGAGGTAATATTGCAGATTGAAAAGATTTTGCGGATTGTTCTGATCCATCGGCGGCTCAACTGACGAGCGGATAATGAGCGCTGCATACGAACTGTAACCGATAATGATGACCGACACGAAAAGCAGTGCGTGGTTCAGAATGAGTTTTTTCTTTTGAAGCGAGTAATACAAACCGAAGATGATACCCCCTATCAACAAAGCGGCATAAATAATGACGCCGGTGTTCATAGGCAATCCCATTGATTTGACAAACAACAGTTCGAACACCACTGCAATTTGTATCACGCCCGGCACAATGCCGTAGAGGATGACCAACAGCACGACAGCCGAAATCGCCAAGGCAAGCAAAGTGCCTTTGAGCGTAACGGGGTATTTGCGATGGTAAATCACCAAACCGATAGCCGGAATAGCCAGCAAATTCAGCAAGTGAACGCCGATGGAAAGCCCCATCAGGTAGGCTATCAGCACTAACCAGCGGGTGGCAAAGCGACTGTCGGCTTCGTCTTCCCAGCGAAGAATTGCCCAGAACACCAAGGCGGTGAACAGCGACGAGAAAGCGTAAACTTCGCCTTCTACTGCCGAAAACCAGAAAGTGTCGGAAAAAGTGTAAGCCAATGCGCCTACTACTCCCGAACCAATGATAGCAATGGTTTGCGTGGAAGTGAGTTCTGCAATGCCTTTGCCGGTAATTTTGCGACCTAAATGCGTGACAGTCCAAAATAACAGCAGAATGGTGAATCCGCTGCACAAAGCGGAAAAACTGTTAATCATTTTTGCCACTAATTCCACATTATCACCTGCAAACAAGGTGCAAATTCTCGCTATCAGCATGAAAAGCGGCGCTCCCGGCGGGTGTCCCACTTCGAGTCTGAAAGCAGTGGTAATGAACTCGCCGCAATCCCAAAAACTTGCAGTCGGCTCTATGGTAAGCAGATACGTGATAGATGCTATGGCAAATACCACCCAACCTGTAATACTGTTGATTTTTTTGAAATTCATTGATTCCGGTTCTTAACGTTTATTTTTGGCGACAAAATTACAATCATATCGGCAATCTTTGGTGGGGCAAAGGTAATACTATTTTTGAATATTTAATAAAAAGTGGATATTTTTTTATGATGAACAAGTCTGCGGAATATACATAATTATATAGACAAAAGAACAATAAATCACCATTGAATCACAACTTATAACTACCTATAACTATTTATAACGACCGTATAACCTACGCCAGCCCTGCAAAATATTCATCCAACAGCGCGTATGCTGCGGCGAAAGAACTCATTTGGTCGTTCAGCACCTTTTCTTCATACAAGGGTAGGGATTTTTCGATTGCAGGATGTGTGTAAAAACGGTTGATAAGCGTCGTTTGGATGGTTTCTCTCATCCAATACTGCGACTGTTGCAGTCTTCGGGTGGTGAAAAAACCGTTTTGGCGCGTTGCTGCTTCATATTCGAGTATGGTATTCCAAATATCCTCAATGCCGGTGTTGTTGATAGACGAACAGACAGTCGCCTGCGGCGTCCAACCTGACAAAGGTTTGGGGAACAGGTGCAATGCGCTCTGATATTGCGTCTTTGCCAATTGCGCCTTTTCGAGATTATTGCCGTCAGCCTTGTTCACTGCTATCAGGTCAGCCATTTCCATGATGCCCCGCTTGATTCCCTGCAACTCATCGCCGGCGCCTGCTATCTGTATCAGCAGGAAAAAGTCGGTCATCGAGTGCACAGCAGTTTCCGACTGCCCCACCCCGACCGTTTCGATGAATATGGTGTCGAAGCCTGCCGCCTCGCAAAGGAAAATCGTTTCGCGCGTCTTGCGGGCTACTCCGCCCAGCGAGCCTGACGATGGCGAAGGACGGATGAATGCGTCGGGGTCTGCCGACAGCAGTTCCATTCGCGTTTTATCGCCCAAAATGCTGCCTTTGGAACGTTCGCTCGACGGGTCGATGGCAAGCACCGCCAATTTTCTGCCTTTTGCAGTAAGATATTTGCCCAATGCCTCAATAAATGTGCTTTTGCCGGCACCGGGTACGCCTGTTATTCCAATCCTTAATGATTTCCCCGCATGAGGCAGACAGCGCTCGATAATGTTTTGCGCCATCTGCTCGTGTTCGGGCAGTGAACTTTCCACCAAAGTGATGGCTTTACTAAGCACGGTGCGGTTGTTTTGAAGGATTCCTTCCACATAGTCGTCCACACCATATACTTTGCGCGAATGATTCAGGAAACGCTGCAACGAGGCATTATCCACAATCGCAGGCTGTGGAATACCCGGATTGACGGACAATGCACTTTCAAAACCATCATGGTGTTCGTCCATCAGCGGCTTTTATTGATTTACCTGAAAGCGCTTGTCCCCTTTCTCGAAAAAATCGACAATCTGTTGAGCCGCAGCCAGTCCGGCGTTGATATTGGCTTCCGAAGTTTCGGCGCCCATTTTTTTGGCGGTCGCAAAAACGCGCACACCAACGGCTTCCTTTATCTTCACCAATCCATCCGGGGCTATATCCGTGGCATATTTCAGGTCGTTGCGTTCCATCAGCGCTTTCAGCAAACCTTCTTCGTCCACCACCTCTTTCCGCGCCGTATTGATGAGCGTTCCGCCTTTGGGCATGGAATTAAGCAAATTGTAACCAATTGATTTTTTGGTCTTTTCGTTTGCCGGAATATGTAGGGACACGTATTGACATTTACTGTACAATTCCTTCACGTCAGCCACCGGAATAACGCCGTCTTTTTTGAGCGCATCGGCGGAAACAAAGGGGTCGAAGGCATAGATTTCCATGCCGAAACCTTTGCCCAGCGCGGCAACCAACTTGCCGACATTGCCGTAGGCATGAATGCCCAACTTTTTGCCTTTCAACTCGGCGCCTGTGCCGGGGATAAAGCCGTTGCGAGCCATGTAAATCATCATGCCGACAGCCAGTTCGGCAACAGCGTTGGAATTTTGTCCGGGTGTATTCATCGCCACCACGCCCTTTCCTGTGCAGGCTGCCAAATCCAGATTGTCGTAACCGGCGCCTGCTCTAACAACTATTTTCAACTTACCGGCAACGTCGATAATTTCTTTCGTAACCTTATCGCTACGGACAATCAAGGCGTCCGCCTCTGCAACAGCGTTTTTGAACTCGGCAACGTCTGAATACTTTTCCAATAACACGGTTTCGTATCCGGCAGCGGTCAATATTTTTTTGATACCGTCTGTGGCAACTGCTGCAAATGGCTTTTCGGTAGCAACTAATACTTTTTTCATATTCTTTTTAATGTGTTTTTTCAAATTCTTTCATGGCGTCCACCAATGCCTGCACGCTCTCTATGGGCATAGCATTGTAGATGGATGCGCGGAAACCGCCTACTGAACGGTGTCCTTTCAGTCCCACCATCCCGCGTTCCTGTGCAAACGCCAGAAAATCCTTTTCCAATTCCTGATAAGCCTCGTTCATCACGAAACAAACGTTCATCAGCGAGCGGTCTTCCACAGCAGCCGTGCCTTTGAACAGTTTGTTGCGGTCAATTTCGCTATACAGGATTGCCGCCTTGGCTTTGTTGCGCTTTTGTGCGCCCGCTACGCCACCATTGGCTTTGAGCCATTTCAAGGTTTGCAGAGCGGTATAAACAGGCAGACACGGCGGGGTGTTATACATAGAATCACCGTCAATGTGTATCTTGTAATCCAGCATCGACGGGATATGACGCGACACCTTGCCGAGAATTTCATCCTTCACTATCACTAATGTAACGCCGGCGCATGATAAATTTTTCTGCGCACCGGCATAAATCAGTCCGTAACGGGCGACGTCAACAGGGCGGCTGAAAATGTCGGACGACATATCGGCAACCATATAAGGCTTTACCGTCAGGTCGCCAGCCAGTTCGGTGCCGAAAATGGTGTTGTTGGTGGTAACGTGAAAATAGTCCACGTCATCAGGAACGGTGTAATTCTTAGGAATATACGAGAAATTAGCCTCTTTTGAACTTGCCACTTCCACCACTTCGCCAAAACCTTTGGCTTCTTTGATGGCTTTATTTGCCCATGTTCCGGTGTTCAGATAGGCTGCTTTCTTTTCCAGCAGGTTGAAAGGCACCATACAGAATTGCAAACTTGCGCCACCGCCAAGGAAGAGCACCGAATAACCTTCCGGAACCGCCAGTAATTCTTTCACTAAGGCTCTCGCTTCGGTGATAACGGCGTCAAAATCCTTTCCCCGATGCGACACTTCCATCAACGACAACCCACTGTTGTTGAAATTCAAGACCGCTTGTGCAGTTGCCTCAATGGCTTCGCGAGGAAGGATAGATGGACCTGCACTAAAATTATGTTTTTGCATATTGGTTTATATCAATAAAATACTTAAATATTTCGTAAAAAACGAGCCAACAAAAATAAAGTTTTTTTTTCAAAAATAACCTTTTTTAGCATAAAAATAAAAAAAAATAATTTTTTATTATCAGGTAACGAATTAATGCGTATATTTGCTGCATTATTTTTATACTAAAATCGTTGATTATGAATCTTTTTGTAGTATTAGGCATGGTTGGTCCATGGAACATAGTAATTATTGTTGCTATTGCCTTACTTTTTTTCGGCGGCAAAAAAATCCCTGAATTGATGAAGGGAATAGGGCAAGGGATGAAAGAGTTTAAAAAAGCCACCAAAGATGATGGCGGCGAAGCCAATCCATCCAAGGAAATTAGCGCGAAGAGCGAAGAATAATTTTTATGGCTATACCAATAAATAAGACCGGCTTCTTGTCACGGATAGCCGGTTTTGTTGTTGGTGAGTAAATTACTCATTAAACGAACAGGATATGCCAGAGAATCAAGCGAAGAGAACATTTTTCCGTAAGTTGAAAAACACTTATCGGTTGGTGTTTTATAATGACAGCAATTTTGAGGAAGTGTGGCAGATACGTGTCACGCTCATCAATTTTCTGTCCGTTTTAGGCACTGCATTCCTTCTGTTGGTGGGCGGTTCCATTGCCTTGGTCATGTTTACGCCCATGCGCGAATGGGTGCCCGGCTATCCTACCCAAGCCATGCACAATCAGTTGGTTGCCAATGTTATGCGGATGGATTCATTGGAATACGAACTTCAAACACGCGACAAGTATTTTCGCGCCATGAACGCATTTATATCGGGAAGGGAACCGGAACTAACCGAACCGCCCGCGGACAGCACCAATACCAACTACTCGAAAATCACTTTTACCCGCTCTGAGCAGGATTCGTTGCTGCGAAAACAGGTGGAAGAAGAGGAACAGTTCAATTTTGTGACCGGTTCGTCCCCCAACAAAGAGGCTTCTATACTGAAAACCCACTTTTTCAAGCCCATCACCGGCGTTGTTACCAACCATTTCAACATGAAAGAGAACCATTTCGGAATTGATTTGGTTGCCAAACCCAATGAAGTGGTAAAAGCCGTTTTAGACGGAACGGTGGTGATTTCCACATGGACAATAGAAACGGGATATATTATTGAAATACAGCACAGTTCAAACATATTATCGGTTTACAAGCACAATGCCAACCTGCTGAAAAAATCGGGCGAGCAGGTGAAAGCAGGCGACGCGATTGCAATTATCGGCAATTCAGGCGACCTGACTACCGGTCCGCATCTGCATTTTGAGATTTGGCAAAACGGTAAACCTGTCAATCCCGAAGATTTTATTGTGTTCTGATGAAGAAAAAAATTGCCGTTCTCGGTTCCACCGGCTCTATCGGAACGCAGACACTGGAAGTGATTGCGGATAATCCCGAATTATTCGAGGTGGAAACGCTCACTGCCAACAACCGCGTAGAAGAATTAATACGCCAAGCCATCCGTTTTCAACCGAATTGTGTGGTGATAGGCAATGAATCGCACTATCAACGCCTGAAAGACGCATTAGCAGACCATCCTGTCAAGGTTTTTGCCGGATACGACGCCATTTCGCAAGCCGCTACCCTTCCATCGGTAGATATGGTGGTGACGGGGATGATTGGATTCAGCGGATTGATACCCACCGTGAAAGCCATTGAAGCCGGAAAGCCCGTGGCGCTGGCAAATAAAGAGACCTTGGTGGTGGCGGGCGAATTGGTAACGGATTTAATCAAAAAGCATCAGGCGCCGCTGCTGCCGGTTGACTCGGAACATTCCGCCATCTTCCAATGCCTGCAAGGCGAACCTTTCGCGGCTGTCGAAAAATTGATACTTACCGCGTCGGGCGGACCTTTTCGCACCAAAACGGCGGAAGAGTTGCTGCACGTGTCCCGCAACGACGCCTTGGCGCACCCCTCATGGAATATGGGCGCCACCATCACCGTCAATTCTGCCACCATGATGAACAAGGGCATGGAAGTCATCGAAGCACACTGGCTGTTCGGCATTCCAGCCGACTGCATTGACGTCGTTGTGCACCCGCAATCGATTATCCATTCGATGGTGCAGTTTACCGACGGCGCTATCAAAGCCCAGATGGGCGCTCCCGATATGCGGTTGCCCATTCAGTACGCCCTCGCCTACCCTCATCGTTTACCCACCAACCATTCGCGGCTTGATTTTGCCAAACTTGCCTCGTTAACTTTTGAAAAGCCCGATTTGACGAAATTTCCGTTGCTGTCGATTGCCTATCAGGCGCTGCAACAGGGCGGCAACACTCCATGTGTAATGAATGCCGCCAATGAAGCGGCAGTGACCGCTTTTCTGGAAGGGCGAATCGGATATACCGATATTCTTCATCGTGTGGACAAAGCCCTGTCGAAAATGTCTTTTCTCCCCCACCCTACCCTTCAAGATTTGCAGGATACACACAGGGAAACCATCAACCGAGCCATTACCGACCGCGGGTAAGCCACGTTTCCAAAACCTCCTTCACCGAGCCGTAGGTTTGAAGCATCGCCGCGTTCACTTGCCGGCAGGTGCACCAGACGGCTTCGGTAATATCCTCCGACAGTTGCGGTTGCAGCGGCTCGGCGGCGGCGTAGTCCATAGCATACCACGCAGTATGTTTCAAAATATGCTTCCCTTTGAGGTGATATGTGTGATAACTGTCTGTTAATTTAGACGTTATCACAGGCATTTTAGACAAGCCACATTCTTCCATCACTTCGCGCACAGCCGTTTGCTCCGGCAGTTCGCCTTTTTCCGCTTTTCCTTTGGGCAAATCCCATTTTCCCAACCGCCTGATAAGCAAAACCCGCCCGTCAGGCAAACTCACTACTCCTCCGGCTGCCTCCACCACCTTAAAACAGGATTTCACCGCTTCCAACAATTCGCTAACGTCAGAGTGGCATATACACAGCGACTTATCATCGGATGCGGCAAACTCAGCCAAGCAATTTGCCAAGTATTTTTCGTTATTATAATGCCACGGTATTTTGTCGGATGTATATATTATTGTATCTTTG